>CAZAFX010000027.1:0-10168 GCA_964484895.1 uncultured archaeon
CACCGTCTCCATCCGCGCCTCCAGGTTGTCCACCAGGTCCGTGCTGACGACCTGCGGCGCCGGCGACAGCGTCTTGATCCGGGCCACGTGCCCGGCCTCGAGCCGCTCCGCAGCGTCCGGCGTGACACGGCACCCCGCCTCGGTCAGCTCCTCGACGGCGCGCTTCGTCTCCATCGTCACAGGTAGAACTGCTCCTCCAGCATCGTTTGCAGCTCGCCCACGGCGTCGTCACCGAGGTCGACCGAGATCTGCCGGGTGCGGCCGTACCGGCCCTTCGACACCACGTTCGCGTTGATCACGCCGAGCATGTCGAGCTCCGAGATGAGGTCGGAGATGCGGCGCTGGGTGAGCTGGTTCATGTTCGCCTCATCGGTCACGTCCTTGTAGTCAGCGTAGATATCGCCCGTCGCCATCGTCCCGCCGTTCTCGTCGTGGTGCTCCAGGATCGTGTACAGCAGCAGCCGGGACTGCTTGGGCTGGCTCCGGATCGTCTCCTTCAGCCGGTCCTTCTCGATCTTCTCCTGCGCCCGGTCCACGAACTCGATGGTGACCTCCGCCTCGTTCGACCGCTCCGCCAGCTCCCCCGCCACGCGCAGCAGGTCGAGCGCCCGCCGGGCATCGCCGTGCTCGGATGCAGCCAGCGCCGCACACTTGGAGATAACACCGTCCTCGACGACGTCGTCGTGGAACGCGGCGTCAGTCCGCTGCAGCAGAATCTCCCGCAGCTCCAAGGCGTTGTACGGCGGGAAGATGATCTCCTCCTCGCTGAGCGAGGACTTCACACGCTGGTCCATGTACTCCGTGAAATTGAGGTCATTGGAGATACCGACGATCGACACCTTCGTCTCCGGCAGGTCGTCGTTGATGCGGGTCAGGTTGTACAGGAACGAGTCCCCGATCTTCTTCACCAGGGCATCGATCTCGTCCAGCACGATGATGACCACGTCCTCCGCCCCGTCCTGCAGCGCGGTGAAGAACCGGTCGTACACCTCGTCCGTCGGCAGCCCGGTCGACGGGACCTCCTCCCCCATCTCCCGGGCGAGCTGTGCCGACAGCCGGTACTCCGTGTCAGCTACCTTCCGCATCTTGCAGTTCAGGTAGACGATCTTCAGCTCGTCGTCCGCCTGCCGGGACGCCGCCTGCAGTTCGTCGCAGACGTGCTGCACACACAGCGTCTTCCCCGTGCCGACCGTCCCGTAGATGAACAGGTTCGACGGGTCGTCCCCCTTCAGCGCCGGTGCAAGGATGGACGCCAGCTCGTTCACCTGTTTCTCCCGGTGCAGAATCTCGTCCGGCGTGTAGCCTGTCTCGAGAAGATCTTTCTCCTGAAAGATACTCTCCTGCTCGAGGTAGTCATCGAACAGCTGTTGCACGTTCTGGTCCGCCATCGCAGTCACTCACGACCCGCGAGCCCAATCGCTGCTCGAAAATTTATATGGGTGTCCATCCGAAACGAGGTTGGCACTCGCGGGTAGTACAGTACATAAACATCCACCGACACCGGACAGAACGAACCGGACATCGGCCCGGCTGTCAAGAACACCTCCACCACCCCCTTCCTTCCCGTGGAAATACGCCATCCATCCACCCCAGTAGATAACTGTGTTATAACAGTTCTGTCTTACCACACACCACACCAGTGTTCCACAGGAAACCATGGTGTCGGAGGCCGGAGGTATTTAACTGCTGGATCGTAGCGTGGTAACGACCGTCCGAACGTTCGGCCAGTCGGATGTGGAACAGATGGGACGCGACATCATGTCGGTGCTGGAGGATGCGGACCAGCCGCTGTCGACGAACCAGATCGCGGAGGCGTGCGACATCGACTGGCATACCGCGAAGAAACGGCTCGACCGCCTCGTCGACAAGCAGCGCGCACACCGGTCTAGGATATCTGACCGGCTCACGCTCTACTGGGACCGTGAGATACCGTTCTAGCTCGTCCGAACGTTCGGATACTGTACTGTCCTCGAGCTCCGCTGCGTTCCTATAGGGGGACGCTGATGCCGGCGTAGAACAGGACGGTCGGGGCGATGAGGACGACCATGCAGTAGCTTTTCCGCACCTGCCATCTGTGGGCGGTCACTCCGAGCGCGGTCGCCGTGCCGAGGACGAGCAGGCCGAACCACCCGGTCAGCAGCACGGTGCCGGCGGCGAGGAGGATGGCGACACCGCGCAGCAGGTGGCGGTAGTCGACAGCGGTCGCCGCCCGGACGGCGCGCGGTGCCAGCAGGCGGGTCACGCCCGCACCGATACCGACCGCGACGGCACCGAGGCCGGCGACCAACAGGAAGTGGTAGGTAGTCATGCGTGGCAGGACCTGCTCGATGGCGACGGCGGCGCCGGACCGGGGGTTGCCGATGACGGCGAGCGCGGCCAGGGAGAAGAACAGGTCGGCGGTCGTGATACCGCCGAGCGCGACGAGGAAGTCGTGCCGTGACAGGGCGGTGACGCGCTGGACGAGGAACGCGCTCTGCGATGCGCCCAGTCCCGGAAGGAAGCCGGCGATGAGACCCGCCGTAGCACCGACGGCGCCACCCTTCGCCGTCGTGCGGAGCGGGAGCGGGGCTGCCGGCTGCTGGACAGGTGGATCGGTGTGGTGGCGGAGGGCGGTGGTGATGAGGGAGAGGCCGAACAGGCCGGCGAACGTCGGGAACAGGATATACTGCGTGTTGGCGGCAGGACTGTTGAGCACGAGGATACCAAGCGCCGCGGCCAGCGCGACGATACCGGCGGCCCGGAGCGGCCGGTCGTCCTGGATGATGATGCCAGCCATGACGGCGGTCAGGACGATGTGGAGGTGCGGCCGCAGCATGCTGTACAGCGGCGGGATGATGTGGACGAGGACCGGGAGGCTGGCGAGGGCGATGGCGGCAGCGATGATGCCGCCGTGGACGGTACGGCGGATGGCGGCGTGGGCGCGGCCGTCGTGGAGGAGGCGGTGGCCGGGCGTGACGGCCAGTGCCGTGTCGCCGTCGGGTGCACCAAGGAGCAGGGAGGGGATGAAACTGACGAAGGTGTGGACGATGCTCATCCCGGTGACGAACGCGATGAACGGCAGGGCGGCCACGTTGGTGGCGAAGTAGAGGGGGAGGGTCAGGACGATGAGCGTGTTCGGGTGGAGACCGGGCAAGAGCCCGGTGACGGTGCCGAGGAGGAGGCCGGCGAGGAACGCGCCGCCGACGGCGAGCATAGCGTCTGCTCCGCGTCAGTATATAAAAGCGTCGCGGTCCGAACGTTCAGACTACCGCGGGAGGTTTAAGAGTGGGGGGCGCGAGGCGAGTGTACGATGTTCGATCCGCAGAACATGCAGCAGATGATGCAGCAGATGGGCATGGAGATGGAGGAAATCGCGGCGACGCGTGTGACTGTCGAGACGGAGGACGGCCGCGAGCTCGTGTTCGAGGCGCCGCAGCTGAACAAGATCGAGGTCAAGGGCCAGGCGATGTTCCAGTTGCAGGGCGACTACGAGGAGCGCGACGCCGCCGCGGACGACGATCTCGACATCGTCATGGAACGGACGGGTGCGTCGGAGGCGGAGGCACGTGCCGCGCTCGAGGAACACGACGACCTGACCGACGCCATCATGTCCCTGTCGGACTGACCGTCTGTTTCATCCGGTGCCGTGTACGCTGGCCGGTACCGTGAGCGTGCGTGAAGCCGCGTTACTCGTCCATGTACTGCAGCATGCGGGCGTACGCCGGCCGCGTGATGGAGACGCCGATGATAACGCCGACGATGGTGGTGATGGCGAACCCCTGTACGGTGCCGGCCCCGATCTGTGTCAGGGGGAGCATGGCGGCGATGGTGGACGCGGCGGACGTGAAGATGATGAAGAACGCGCGCTTGAACCGTTCCTTGAAGCTGCGCGTCCGCTCCTTGCCACGTTCGTCGGTGATGATAATCTGGTCGTCGACGCCGGTACCGACCGCGGCGATGATGCCGGCGATGGACGGCAGGTCGATGGTCGAGTTGACGGCGGCGGCGAACCCGAGGATCATGACGAGCTCTGAGAACCCGGTCAGGGCGAGTGGCGCCGCGATGCGCGGGTCGCGGTAGCGGATGAAGACGAGGACGGCGACCGCGAGGATGGCGACGACGATGGCGAGGATAGCGGTCTGCAGGAACTGCTGCCCCAGCGTGGCGGACACCGTCGTCGTGGAGATGATGGTGATGGGTACGGGCAGCGCCCCGCTCTGCAGCACGGACTGCAGCTGCTCCATCTCGTCCCGCGCCGCCTCCTGCGACTGCGCGCCGCCGGTGATGAGCGGGTTCTGCACGGGCTGGGCCCTGAACGAGTTCGCGATACCCAGCGAGGAGACCCGTTCGTTGTCGAGCGACAGGACGAGCTGCGCGCCCTGTAGGTTGTCGTTCTGCACGCCGCGGGGGAACTGCTGGACGATGTCCCTGACACGCTCGGCAGCCGTGTCGGTGACGGAGACCTGGAAGCGGAACTGCCACTGGTTCCCGCTGCCGGTGACGCCGGACCGCTGCGGGTTGATGTCGACCCCGAGCACGTCGGCGCCGGTGAACGCGAGCGCGGACAGCCGCACGCGCCCGCCCGTCCGGTTGGTATAGGTGAACCGGACGTCCCGCGGCCCGCTGCTCAGCGTGACGTTCCCGCCTTCCGTGACGGTGCGGTTGGCGACCGTGACGGTCCCCTCGTCGACGCCGACAGTGTAGCTCCGGCTGCCGACTGTCAGGGTCTCGCCGTCGGTCAGCGTGACGGGGATGCGGGCCTCGAACGACCCGGTCCGGTTGATGAGCTCGGTGAGGTCGGAGGTGTTCGCGCCGGCGAGCTCGATCTGGATGCGGCGCTGGTCACCGACCTGTACCGGCCGGATATCCATCTCCTGCAGGCCGAACGCGGATATACGGGTGCGGAGCGTGGAGATGATCTGGTTGACGGTCTCCTCTGATACGTTCGTGCTGGGCTTGACGAGGACACGTGCACCGCCCTGCAGGTCCAGCCCCTGCTCGATGTTGATCTTCAGCCGGATCTCCCCGTCCTCCTGCGTGTACGGGTCGAGCGGGTTGATGATGAGACTGAACGAGGCGAGGAGGCTGACCACGAGCAGCCAGATGCGCCAGTCCTGCTTCACACCGTGCCAGTCCATCTCACTGCCCCTCCACGTACCATCGCAGAATCGCCGTGTTTCCGAGCCAGGTGATGGGCAGGTCCGCGAGCAGCCCGATGACGATGACCGCCGCGATCTGGTCGAGCTGCGGCGCTGCCGAGACGAGGTAGAGGACGGCGAACGCCACGACGGCCGCCAGCGTCATCGTCGACCCGGTCAGGATGGACTGCTTCACCCGGTCCTTCAGCGGCTCCCGCTGCTGCCGCAGCACCCGCGTCGACAGCAGGATGTCGGTGTCGACCGAGTACCCGAGCAGCATCAGCAGCGCGGCCAGGGACCCCAGCGTGAGGTCGATGCCCAGCAGCGACATCCCGGCCAGCGCCACAAGGATATCCGTGAGCGCGGCGAAGATGACGGCCAGCGACGGCACGACGCTGCGGAACGCGATGAAGATGACGGCACTCATCAGGATGAGGGCGACGCCCGCCCACATCTGCGCCTCCCGGAAGAACGCCTCCCCGACCGCGGCCCCCAGGCTCTGCACGCTGATATCGCCTGTGTAGGGGACGCCCGCCGCGTCGAGGCGGTCCTTGACCGACGTTTGGAGCTGCTCGGTGGACGCGCCGTCGAACGCCCGCTGCGTCTCGACGACGACCCACCGCTTCCCGCCCTCCTGCGACATGGTGCGGACGGTGACGCGCTCGTCGAACGCCTGCTCCACGTTCGCGGTGTCGACCGGCCCCGTGACCTGGAACTGCAGCGCCGTGCCGCCGGTGAAGTCGATGCCCTTGGTGACGACCTGCCCGGTCGTGACGTAGCTGCCCGCCAGCACCGCGACGGCAGCAACGAAGATGAGGACCGGGACGGCCGCCCATACCCTGTACCGCTCGTAGACACGATCGTACCATGCGGCGGCCCGGTCGGAGAGCGCCGTTTCCACGGGGAACACGCACCACCCACGCTGAACGAAAGCATTTAAAGCTGTCAGGCGTAACGCCGCCCATGGCTGCTCCTGACCGCCTAAAACGCGTTGTCATGGATGCTGACGGCAATCTCCGTGTCGGGCGGCTCGCGGTCGCGGCGGCGGTCACCGCGGTGTTCCTGTTCGGCCTGTGGATCCGCCTCCTCCCGGCCGACGGGATGCGGTACCTGCAGGCGCTTGACCCGTACCAGCTCGCCCGGATGTCGGAGGCAATCGTGGAGCACGGTCACCTCCCTGCCGTTGACGCGTGGCGGTATTTCCCCTACCTCGCGTACACCCACGCGCACACGCTCGGCAATATATTCATCCCTGCATACCTGTACCCGGTCGCCGCCGCGTTCGGCGTCAGCTTCCTGGCATACGCCAAGACGGTGCCGGCCCTGTTCGGCGCCGGCATGATCGTCGTCACGTACTTCATCGGCCGCACGGCGTTCGACCGCGCCACGGGCGTTGCGGCCGCGTTCTTCCTCGCCTCGTCGGCGGCAGTCCTCCAGCGGTCCTCCGCGGGATGGTACGAGAAGGAGCCGATCGGCGGATTCTTCATCCTGCTCACGCTGTACTGCTTCCTCCGGGCCTGGGACCGGACGTCGTGGCCGGCCGGTATCACCGCCGGCATCTCGCTGGCCGCAGCGGCGACGTCGTGGGGTGGCGCGTCGTACATCTACCTGCTGCTCCCGCTCGTCACGTTCATCGTCCTGTTCCTCGACGAGGACGTGGAACAGCTCGTCGCGGCCTACACGCCGACCATCCTGCTCGGCCACCTGCTCGCCGTCACCGCCAACCCGTCCCGGGCGTCGCTCGGCTCGGTGTACATGTTCGCCGGGTTCGGCGTCCTCATCCCGCTGTGGACGCGGCACCTCGTCGCCCGGCACGACCTCGTTCCGGCCGCCCGGCGGCGGTACGTCGTCCCGGGCATGACGGCCGGTGGCTTCGTCGCCCTGCTGCTCTCCCCGCTGTACTCCCAGTGGGTCGCACAGCGGTTCTTCAAGGTGTTCGGCATCGCCGCCTCCGGTGGCCCGTACGGCACCATCGGTACCACGGTCGCGGAGAACGCGCCGGCCAGCATCGGCCAGCTCGTCTCGCAGTTGGGTGCGGTCGGTGCCGCCCGCACCCTGCCGGCGTACCTTGCGCCGCTGGCCCGGTTCGTCGGCGGGTGGCAGTTCGCCCTCGTCGGGCTCGCCGCAGTGACGGTGTGGGTCACCCTGATGCTGCTCCGCCGCTACGGCGGCATCGACGCGGTGCCGGCCCGCCTCGCCTACGGCGCGGTGCCGGCCGTCCTGTACGTGGCGGCGTTCCTCACCTACCTGTCCACACCACAGCTCGGCGTGTCGCTGTTCATCGCCGGCACCATCGCGTTCATCGGCGCCGCCCTCCTGTCGGCGGTGCCGGGCCGCGACACCGTCTCCGTGGCGGTGCACTGGCCGCTGCTCCTCCTGTTCCTCTGGGCGGCGACGGCCATCTACGGCGTGACCCAGCGGTCGCGGCTGATGTTCCTCGCCGCCCAGCCGGTGGCCGTCATGGCCGGGTTCGCGGTCGCGGCGGGGATGCGGGAGCTGCGGCGGTCGCCGGTCTGGGCGCAGCTCGTCGCGGACGTGGAGGAGATTTCGCCGCGGCGGGCGTTCGCGGTCGCGGCGGTCGTCCTGCTCGCCCCGGTCGTGCTGGTGAACGCGGCGTCGGCGTACGGCATGGGGTCGAGCGTCGGCGGGTCGCCGAACCAGGCGTGGATGGAGAACCTTGACTACATGCGGACGGAGACCCCGGTCGACTCGGTCATCCTGTCCTGGTGGGACTACGGCTACTGGTTCGAGGCCATCGGCGGCCGCGCCGCCATCGCGGACGGCGGGAACTGGGGGCACATGGAGATCTTCGGTATCGACGGCAAGATCAACTTCCCGCTCGCCGACTTCCTGACCGCCACGAACACGTCGCGGCACATGGACTGGCTGGAGAGCCTCTCCGTCGACTACGTGGTGCTGGACAGCACGATGATCGGCAAGTACTCCGCCGTCTCCACCATCCACAACCGCGGCGGCCAGCCGAACGCCATGCAGACGTTCGACTGCCGCACGCAGCAGCGGTCGTTCGGGGGCCAGCAGCGGCAGGTGTGCCAGCAGCGGCAGGCGAACAACCGGACGTACATCGTCTACGCCGCCCGCGGCGCTGAGTTCCTGGTCCCGGTCGACCAGGACCTCGGGACGCCCGACGCACCCCCGCTCCTCCGCACATCGCAGGGCACAGCCCGCGTCGCCCACTTCTGCTCGACGGACGGCTACCGCGAGTACGACACCAGCGGCCGGAGTGTGCCGGGCTGTGTGGCGTGGCATCCGCTGCGCCAGCAGCGCCAGATCGTGTTCATCCCGCAGGAGGTGATGCGGTCGACGCTCGTGAAGCTGTACGTGATGGACGGGTACGGGCTGCCGCAGTTCGAGAAGGTGCCGGGCGGCTCCAACGGCTTCGTCAAGATGTGGGAAGTCGACTACGACGAGTGAACGGGCATATTTTTGAAACTTCCCCGCCCGCTCCTCGCCTGTACGATGCTCGCGCTCGCCGCCGCCGTCGGTGCTGGTGCCCTGACGACGTTCCTGCTGGTGCCCCAGGCCTTGGCGTTCCTCCGGTCGTCCGGCATCGTCGGCATCGACCAGCAGAAGCAGGACAGACCGCAGATCCCGACATCGGGCGGTATCACGGTCCTGTTCGGGTTCATGGTGGCGGTCCGCGTCTACATCGGGCTCCAGACGTTCCTGCTCGGCGGCACGGTGCCGCCGGACGCGCTCCTTGCGGCCCTTTCCTCCGTCCTTATCGTCGGCCTCATCGGGCTCATCGACGACATCCATGTCGACCAGTCGGGCGTCGAGGAGAAGGGGGCGGAGCAGGTCCGGGTCGGCCTCGCGCAGCGGTACAAGTACGTCGCCCCGCTCCTCGCGGCGTTCACGCTCATGGTGGTCCAGGCCGGCGTCTCCAGCATGGCCGTCCCGCTCGCCGGTGTCGTGGAGCTCGGTGCCCTGTACCCGCTCGTCCTTGTCCCGGTCGCCGTCACGTGCGTGGTGAACGCGACCAACATGCTCGCGGGGCAGAACGGACTGGAGGCGGGGATGGGCGCGGTCGCCCTCGCTGGCATCGGCGTCTTCGCCGCCCTACAGGGCCGCAAAGCGGGCGCGGTGGTCGCGCTGGGCATGGCGGGCCCGCTGCTGGCGTTTCTCCGCTACAACCGGTACCCGGCCCGCATCCTGCCAGGCGACTCGCTGACGTACACGGTCGGCGCCGCCATCGTGGCAGCGGTCATCCTTGCGAACGTGGAGCTGTTCGGCCTGGTCGTGTTCCTGCCGTGGATTTTTGAGGCGTTCTTCAAGCTTCGCAGCCGGTTCCAGGCCTCCTCTCTCGGTGTGTTGCAGGATGACGGAACGCTCAAGCCGCAGCACGATGCGGTGTACTCGCTTACCCACGTCCTGATGCGGTACGACCTGACCGAACCCCAGATCGTCCGGACCGCGGTCGCCGCCGAACTTATTTTAGTCCTCGCCGCCCTCACCGTATTTGTATAGCCATGCCAGACGTCTGCGTGACCATCCCGGCGTACAACGAGGCCGCCACCGTCGGCGATGTCGTCACGGCGTGCCAGGACGCGCTCGATGCGGCCGGCCACGACCACACAGTCATCGTGGTGGACGACGGCTCGACCGACGATACCGCAGCGGTGGCGCGGGAGGCGGGCGCGACGGTGGTCCAGCACCACACCAACCGCGGGCTGGGCCGGGCGTTCGCCACAGCGACGCGGCACGCCCTCGACACGGACGCGGACATCATAGTCAACATCGACGCGGACGGCCAGTACGACCCCGCGGAGATGCCGGACCTCATCGCGCCCGTCGCGGCCCGGGAGGCGGACATGGCGATCGGCACCCGGAACGTGCTGTCGCTGGACCACATGCCGCGCGCCAAACAGATAGGCAACACCATCGGCTCGCTCGTCACCTCCCTGCTCGCCGGCCAGCGCATCCGCGACGCCCAGACCGGGTACCGGGCGATGACGCGCGAACTGGCTGCCAAGCTGGTGCTGTCCGGCACCTACACCTACGTATAGGAGAGCCTCATCCAGGCGGCGCACAAG
>CAZAFX010000027.1:10261-11872 GCA_964484895.1 uncultured archaeon
CCGGAACGCCGCCGGCATCGTCATCCGCACCTACCGCGACCACCGGCCGATGCAGGCGTTCGGCCTCATCGCCCTCCTCTTCCTCCTCGCCGCCGCAGTGCCGGGGGTGCAGGTCCTGCAGAACTTCCTCGCCACCGGCCAGTTCGAACTGCTCGGCCGCGGCCTCCTCGTCCTCCTCCTGTCCGTGGCGGGCGCAGGGGCGCTGGTGCTCGGCCTCCTTGCCGACATGATCAAGGGACAGCGCGCCGTCCAGGAGGAAATATTATATGAGTTGCGGCTGAACGACGACTAGCGATGGACGTGGATACGGACGCGGTGCAGGACAGGCTCGCGGCGCTCGCCCGCAGCCGCCGCGTCCAGTTCGCGGTGCTGGTCTTCCTCGCCGCGCTGCTTCCCCGCCTCCTCCACATGGAGCACGGCCTGTGGCAGGACGAGGGCCGCGCCCTCACCATCGCCCGCAACGTGCTGGAGGGTGACGGGTTCACGTTCCGCGACAAGGTCATGACGCAGCACCCGTTCACGTTCTACCTGCTGCTCGCCGCCGCCTTCCTCCTGTTCGGCGCCACCGACGCAGTCGGCACAGCGCTCGTCGCGGTGCTCGGCGCCCTCACCGCGGTCCTCGCATACCTCATCGCGGACGAGCTGTTCGACCGGACGGCGGCCGTCGCGGCCGGCGTCTTTCTCGCGCTCGCGCCCACGCACTGGGTCGTCTCCACCCGTGTCCTCACCGATATCCCGGTCGTCTTCTTCATGACGCTCACCACATACCTCTACATCCGCGCGGAACGCCACGACAGCCGCCGCTACTTCTGGGCGGCAATCGCGGCGACGGCGCTCACCGCGCTCACCAAGCTGTCAGGCCTCATCATCATCCCGGTTATCGCCCTGTACACGGTGCATAGCCGCGGCCTCGACGCGTTCCGCGACCGCCGCTACTACATCGGTGCAGGCGGGTTCCTCGCGGCGTTCGCCGTCTGGGAGGTCCGGAACCTGCTTGTCGTCGGCCAGACGAAGGCGCTGAGCCGTGGCCTGGAGGTGTTCTTCTTCCTCTCTGGCAAGTCCGGCGGTGGCGGCGTCGGCAACACGGACCCGCTGTTCTACGTGGCCACGCTGCACCAGTTCCTCGGACTCCCGACCATGCTGTTCTTCCTCGCCGGCCTGACCGGTATCGCGCTGTTCCGGGTCCGCGACGCGCCGCGGTCGTTCGCCCGGCCGCTCCGCCTCCTGCTGTACGCGGCCGGCGCGGTCGGCGGCCTCGTCACGGTCGGCGCCCTCTTCTGGGCTGCACTGGGCGGCGGCAGCACGGCGGTCCAGTTCGTGCTTGCCGGTCTGATGGGGCTCGGTGTGGTCGCCTCCCTGTTCTACGCGGAGGGACGTGCGGCGTACCCGCTCATCTACCTGTTCGTCGTGTTTGCGGTGTTCACGCTGAAGACGTACAATCTCCACCGGTACTTCCTCCCGTTCGCCCCGATGGCCGCTGTTGTTGCCGGCTACGGCTTGGGCTGCGCCCGG
Source organism: uncultured archaeon (assembly GCA_964484895.1). Classification (GTDB taxonomy): domain Archaea; phylum Nanohalarchaeota; class Nanosalinia; order Nanosalinales; family Nanohalalkaliarchaeaceae; genus CAZAFX01. Next base: position 11,774 of record CAZAFX010000027.1, read on the forward strand.
TCGGCGGTCGGCACCGTCGCCGACCCCCGGACGGGCCTCGCGGCAGGGGCCGTCCTCCTCGCCGCGTCGGCCGCGCTGCTGTACGGCCCGGGCGCAGCG
>CAZAFX010000028.1:0-6488 GCA_964484895.1 uncultured archaeon
ATGCGGTCGCCGTCATGGAAGCGCGCTGTCCAGATACATGCTGAGGAAGAACGTTTGGACCGCGGCCCCGGCGAACAGCAGGCTGAACGCGAGCCCCTCGTAGTCCGGCTTCCACAGCCCGTACCCGGCTGACACAGCTGAAACACCGGCAAGCAGCAGGCTGAGGCCGGTGAGGAAGTACGGGGTAAGTCCGGACCGGTGCACAAGCACCGGCAGCGTGCGGAGCGCGTACATGGAGATGCTGGAGACGACCTTCGAGCCGCCGGCGGTCCGCGGGTCGAAGCCGACCGGGACCTCGGTCACCGAGAACCCGTTCTGGTGCGCGTCGATGATGGCCTCCTGCACGTACGTGTGGCGGCCGATCATCCGCAGTTCCTCCGCCACCGCCGGCGTCATCAGCCGGAACCCGGTCTGGGCGTCCGTCAGCGACAGGCCGGTGACCGCGTTCGTCATCCACGTCAGGATGCGGTTCCCGATGCGGTGGGACAGGCTCATATCGTACGCGACGCCGTCCTCGAGGAACCGCGAGCCCAGCACAAGGTCGGCCTCATCCCGAGCCTCGAGCAGCCGCCCGATCTCCTCCGGGCGGAACTGGCGGTCGGCATCGATCGTGGCGATGTAGTCCGGGTCGGCCGCGGCGGCCGCCTTCAAGCCGCGCTCCATCGCCTCCCCGAGCCCGGTACCACCGTCCCGGATGACCGTGGCGCCGTGCGCCGCCGCGGCCGCGTCCGTGCCATCGTGCGACCCCGAGACGACGAACACGTCGACGGCGTCCGCGTACGCGCTGCAGGCGTCCCGGACGTCGTCGATGAGGGCGCCGATGGTCGCCTCCTCATCCTTGGCCGGGATGACCACCGCAAGATGCATCATCCACTACTGCGAAGGATGATATTTAGTAGGTTTGGTGACAGGCAGCAATGCTTTTTATGTTAGCGTCCGTACCTCAGTCGCATGGAGATAGGGCACTCGCACCGGCGGCTTCTCGTGGTGGCTGTCGCCGGAGTGCTGGCAGGGTCTCTGCTTCAGATGGTGATGACGCTGGATGGCTCCAGCGGGCCTGAGGCTGTCGGTGACGGCGGGCAGCCGTCGGCCAGCGGGATTATCGCCGAGACCCTCACGTGGAGTACCGACGATGCATGGCACCGGGGGAAGGTGCAGACGGCGAAGACCACCATCCGGGGCGGGCGTCTCGGTATCACGGCCGGAGAGACCTCACTGGACTACTGGGAGTCCCGGACGCTCGATCTCGCCAACGTCAGCCAGCTCACCGTGTACGCGACGGTGCCCGACGGGACAGCGGCGACCGCCAAGGTCATCACATCCACCACGCCCAGGTTCGAGGCGCCTGACGGGAGCTACCGGCGGGCCGACGAACAGACGTTCACGGTGACGGATGGGTGGAACCGGTATACGGTGAAGCCGTTTGACGAGTCGTACTACCGGCTGTTCTTCTCCCTCAGCCGCGACGCGGGGGACACGCAGACACCGGCCATCGTGAACGCCACGCTGCACGGGATGCGCAACAGCAGCGAGTTCCTTTACCCGCCTAGTTGAGATATCCCAGGTCCTTGAGCTGTTCCTGCATCGCCTGCTCCCTGCTGTCGTTCCCTTCTGCCGCGTCATGCGTCGTGCGGGAGGTGTTCATGGGGCGGCGGCTACGGGCCCGTGCGTCGTTGAAGGCAGGCGTGAACAGCGACGTCACAACATCTCCCTCCATACCAAGCGGCACCGACAGATTGTACATGTACAGGATGGTCGGAGCGATATCAGCCGCAGATACCGTATGCGGACTCATCTTTCCGGCGTCGCGGATGGCTGGCCCCCTGGCGATGAAGATACCGTCCGTCCCTGCAGGATGGTCGCCGCTCTTCTCCGGACCGATATCGAGGTCGTACGACGTTCCATCAGGAAGCCGAAGCCCAAGCTCCTTATGCACCTCCACAAGCTTCCCATGGAACGTCGGCTGATGCGAGAACGACTCACGCACCGACGTATTCACCACACCCGACGAGAACAACCGCCACCGCCCCACGATGGAGTTGCTCTCAGGGTCGTACCGGACATCCTCGAAGAAGTGCTTTCCATTCCGGTACCGCACCTGTGACAGGTGGTCGATGACGGCGTTGACTGGCAGGGAGCTGTCCTCGACGCAGAACCGGAACAGGTACGCCGTCTCATTCAGATACGACGGCTTCGGATAATCAAGCGGACACCAGCGAAGCTCCGATGGCCGGGTATCGATTTCGCGGACCGTCTCGCCCATCACCCGTCTGGTCGTGTACGATGTGTACCCCAGTTCCCGGAGCAGCGGGTTGAGATTTCCCTCGTACGTCGGATACACATGGCCCCGTGACACCTCCCGGGCCCGGAACTGGGCGAGCGTCTCCGCCTCATACCCCCCCTCCGCCTCAAACCCGGAGTCACTCACCACAATCACATTCCACTCCGGCCCAAACCGCGACAGAAACTCATCCAACCGCTCATACTCCGTATACACCACCTCACGGTACCGTTCCTCGGATGCGTCCAGCGATATCCCGAACCGGTCCGGCACGACGAACTTCCACAGCGAGTGCTGAATCGCATCCAGCCGCTTGAACCCGTAGGTATAGAACGGATGCCGCTCCCCGTACCGAGACTCCACATACCGGGCAATCCGCCACTCATCCGCGGTCTCGAGTACGTCATCCGGCACCGCACCGGCAGGGTAGACCAGGTCCTCTTCCTCCAGCGCTGCCGCGACGGCGATCATGAAGCCGTCGACCGGTTCGACCGGCCACGTCAGGAAGAAGTTCGTCACCCCCGTACTGACGCCGGCCGCGTTCAGGTAGTCCCAGATCCGCTTATGCCGTACATCACTGCTCTGGATCATCCGCATCCCACCGTCCTCATCCTCCACGTTCCACCCGTCCACGCGGAGATCGGATGCTTTCTGCCCGGTGCCGATCTTCGTCCACGTGATCGGGGAGAACGCGACCGGGGTGATGGTGTCCCCGTACACCCCCTCACGCATCATCCGCGAGACATGCGGCAGCCGCGACCGGTTCCGCAACTGGTTGATCGGCGTCCAGTCCGCCCCATCCACAACGACAAGCACCACCTTCGGCCGCTCCGGCACATCGCTGCCAGCACCCGGCAGTGGCGCGGCATCCAGTGCGGGCACCACCATCGCACCGCCTGCAACCCCTACGCCGACACTGAGCACGAACACGACCGAGAGAGCGGCATAACGCATCGATTAAAGAGCACAAGAGCCGACCCTTATATACCATTCGGCGGGCGTGGTTTCCGCTGATCGCCTCCGTACGCCGCCGGTCAGTTGAGGTAGCCGAGTCCTTTCAGCCGTTGCCGGATTGCTGCCGCATGGCTCTGGTTCGCGTCCGCGGGAGCCGGGCCGGAGCGGCGTGTGGAGATGTTCGCCCGGACCACGTGCCGTGCGTCGTTGAAGGTGGGAGTGAACAGCGACGTCACAACATCTCCCTCCATACCAAGCGGCACCGACAGATTGTACATGTACAGGATGGTCGGAGCGATATCAGCCGCAGATACCGTATGCGGACTCATCTTTCCGGCGTCGCGGATGGCTGGCCCCCTGGCGATGAAGATACCGTCCGTCCCTGCAGGATGGTCGCCGCTCTTCTCCGGACCGATATCGAGGTCGTACGACGTTCCATCAGGAAGCCGAAGCCCAAGCTCCTTATGCACCTCCACAAGCTTCCCATGGAACGTCGGCTGATGCGAGAACGACTCACGCACCGACGTATTCACCACACCCGACGAGAACAACCGCCACCGCCCCACGATGGAGTTGCTCTCAGGGTCGTACCGGACATCCTCGAAGAAGTGCTTTCCATTCCGGTACCGCACCTGTGACAGGTGGTCGATGACGGCGTTGACTGGCAGGGAGCTGTCCTCGACGCAGAACCGGAACAGGTACGCCGTCTCATTCAGATACGACGGCTTCGGATAATCAAGCGGACACCAGCGAAGCTCCGATGGCCGGGTATCGATTTCGCGGACCGTCTCGCCCATCACCCGTCTGGTCGTGTACGATGTGTACCCCAGTTCCCGGAGCAGCGGGTTGAGATTTCCCTCGTACGTCGGATACACATGGCCCCGTGACACCTCCCGGGCCCGGAACTGGGCGAGCGTCTCCGCCTCATACCCCCCCTCCGCCTCAAACCCGGAGTCACTCACCACAATCACATTCCACTCCGGCCCAAACCGCGACAGAAACTCATCCAACCGCTCATACTCCGTATACACCACCTCACGGTACCGTTCCTCGGATGCGTCCAGCGATATCCCGAACCGGTCCGGCACGACGAACTTCCACAGCGAGTGCTGAATCGCATCCAGCCGCTTGAACCCGTAGGTATAGAACGGATGCCGCTCCCCGTACCGAGACTCCACATACCGGGCAATCCGCCACTCATCCGCGGTCTCGAGTACGTCATCCGGCACCGCACCGGCAGGGTAGACCAGGTCCTCTTCCTCCAGCGCTGCCGCGACGGCGATCATGAAGCCGTCGACCGGTTCGACCGGCCACGTCAGGAAGAAGTTCGTCACCCCCGTACTGACGCCGGCCGCGTTCAGGTAGTCCCAGATCCGCTTATGCCGTACATCACTGCTCTGGATCATCCGCATCCCACCGTCCTCATCCTCCACGTTCCACCCGTCCACGCGGAGATCGGATGCTTTCTGCCCGGTGCCGATCTTCGTCCACGTGATCGGGGAGAACGCGACCGGGGTGATGGTGTCCCCGTACACCCCCTCACGCATCATCCGCGAGACATGCGGCAGCCGCGACCGGTTCCGCAACTGGTTGATCGGCGTCCAGTCCGCCCCATCCACAACGACAAGCACCACCTTCGGCCGCTCCGGCGTGTCCCGGGCCAGGTCGGTGAGCGCCTGCGGCCCCATGCTCATGGCCGCGGCGACGCCGACCGCGACGCTGCACAGGACTGCCAGCTGCCGTGCGTACCGCATAGGTATGAGGGGGGCGTGGAGTCTTTTTAACCTGCTCAGTGCTGTTTCGCGGTGAGTACGCGGACGTTGGCTGCGATGAGTGCGCCTGCGAGTGCGGCCGCCGTCCGGACCGTCGGCACCGTGGACTCCGGCCGGTCGTGCCAATCGACGGGCACCTCCGCCACAGGGATGTCGGCAGCCGCGGCCGCCCCGATCGCCGTGATATCCCATGCGAAGCCGCCGTGGAGCGGCGCATCCCGGAGGACGTCCCAGGTCTCGCGGTGCATCGCCTTGACGCCGCACTGGTAGTCTGAGAGCGGTGGCAGTGCACTGTGCCGGGCGAGCCAGGCGAACACATCGCCGAGCGTCTTCCGGAGGCGGCTCTGGTGAGAGTCGACCCGTGATTCGGGGTGGCGGCGGGAGCCGACCACGATGCCGCCGCGTGCCCGGAGCGTGTCGATGATGTCTGCCACCGATGCGGCGGGGATGCTGGCGTCTCCGTCAACGAACGCGACGATGTCGGTGTCGAGTGCGTCGAAGCCGTCGGTGATGGCGGCGCCCTTACCGCGGCGGCGGGAGACGGTGCTGACTGTCGCCCCGTCGATGGTCGTGTCCACGTTGGGCGCGGGTGCATCCCATTCAATGCGGACGGCGTCGGGAGAGACCGTTTCATGGAGATCGTCGATGAACCGGCGGAGGCGTGACGGGGTGGGCCGGTACACGGGGATGACGATGCCGACCGTCTCTTCGCCCATGATACGGTGGAGCGGGCCAGCCAGCTATAAATACGTTGACACCGCGTGGCGGCGTATGCGGTATTATCGGGGCGATGCAGCCCACATCATCCTGCTCGTGCTGCTTGTTGCGGGCGGCCTGAACTTTGCGGTGACGGCCGCCGACCTGGCGCCGTACCCGTACGACCTCGACTACTCGGAAGGGTTTATCATCGAGGATGTACGGCGACTGGTCCGGAGCGGGGATCTGTACACGGAGCCGACACTGGAGAACGGGTTCGAGTCGGTCAAGTACCCGCCACTGTACTACCTGTTGCTCGGCGCAGCGGGCCTCGTCCATCCACTGTCGTTCCTGGGCGGCCGGCTCCTGTCCGTGGTCGCGGCCCTCGGCATTGTCGTGGCGATGGCCGGCATCGTCCGGCAACGGACCGGGGCCCGGCTGCCGGCGGTGGTCCTCCTGTTCCTGTCGTCCTACGTGGCGCTGTTCACGGGCATCACGATGCGGCCGGACATCGTCGCGCTCCTGTTCTCGCTCGCCGGCATCTACCTCGTGACGCGCGACCGGGTCCTCTGGAGTGTGCCGCTGTTCATCGCAGCGGTGATGACGAAGCAGTCGTTCGTCGCCGGGCCGGCCGCGACCGGGCTGCTCCTGTTGCGGCGGGTGAACCTGCGTGCGGCGGCGACGGACGTTCGCCGCGGCGCGCTGCCGCGTTCGGAGGCGGTGTCGGCCGTCGTCAGGTTCGGTGCGGCGTTCGGTGGCGGACTGGCCGCTGTCACGGCTGTTAT
>CAZAFX010000028.1:6498-11456 GCA_964484895.1 uncultured archaeon
GCGGTCGTGACGAACGTGCTCGGGGCGAACCTCGGTGCGTTCGTCGTCCGCCGCGGTCTGGTGATATGGGCGCACATCGTGTTCCTCCCGCTGCTCCTCCTGACGGTGTATTATGTCGTTGTCTTCCGTGACGGGCTGCTGCGGGACTACGTGGTGGTCTCGGTCGTGATGATGTTCTTCCAGATGTTGCGGGGCGGTGCCTGGGTGTACGCAGCTATACAGGTCGCTGCCGGGCTCGTCCTGTGCGCCGCAGTGCTGTACGAGCATCGGGACCGGCTGCCGGGCAGGGTGCCGATGGTGGTGACGGGGATACTCCTGCTGCAGGTGGCATTGTTCGCGGCTGCGCCGATAAGTGACGGCTCCATCGTCGACACCCGGCTGCTTGACGACCGGAACCGGGAGGCGGACCGGCTCATCCACCGGACGGTGGCCGATGCGCCGGCGCCGGTGTACGTGGAGCACGCTGGCTACCACCTCGCGGCCGGGCGGGACGTGGCGTCACCAGAGATATGGGGGATGTATGAGCAGTATCAGCGTGGGGCGGTGTCGGCGTCGGAGGTCCGCCGGTTTTTCGTCCAGCAGAACTATTCGCGGGTGATTACGTACAAGCGGCTCGACCGGATGCCGCTTGACGGGCCGCTCGACCAGCTCTACGAGGTGACGAATAAAACAGTGCGGTACGACATGCTGCTCCACCGCGAGCCGTGGCGGGTATACCGATGGGATGGATGACACCCCGTGAGCGCCGGATTTTCCTGACCGTGTTTCTCGTGGTCGGGCTGTTTGCACAGTGGTACGGCGTCAACGCCAACGCCCGGTTCGACCTGACGCGCGCTGTCGTCGACCACGGCGAGCTGACCATCAACGAGGTGTACACCAACACGGGCGACCGGTCGTACTACCTACAGCGACAAGGAGCCCGGCATGGCGTTCCTCGCCACTCCGATATACGCCGCGTGGAAAGGGGTGTACGGCGTGTTCGGGAACGCGACCGTTGACAGCGGCGACCGGCGGCTGATGTTCACCGCGAACGACGTCGCTATCTCGTACCCGGCAACGCCAGGCGCCTACTACCTCGGCGGGCTCATCCTCGTCATCCTCGGCACGTCCACCCTTGCCCTCGCGCTGCTGACTGTGCTGGTATACCGCGTGGTCGGCGAGATCATCAGCGACGAGCGGACGCGGCTGGTCGTGACGTTCGGGTTCGCGTTCGGGACGCTCATCACGCACTACGGAGCGATGTTCCTCCCGAACGCGGTCGTCACCTTGCTCAGCTTCGCGTCGTTCTACATGCTGTACCGCGCCGACGGGATGCTATCGCCGCGGCGGATGGCCGCCGCCGGTCTGCTGGGCGGGTTCGCGGTCGTGGTCGATCCGACGGCGGCGCCGGTCCTGCTCGGGTCGTTCCTGTACGCCGTGCTGCGGTTCCGGGAGATCCCGACGTACTACGTGGTCGGCGGCTTCCTCGGTGGACTGCCGATGATGATTTACAACACCGTGCTGTTCGGCTACCCGTGGATGCTGCCGCGGTTCTTCCTTGACCCGGCGCTCTACCCGAACCTGCAGCAGGCGTCGCATACGGTTCCGCAGCTGACGGAGCAGGGGTTCCGGCTGCACCCTGTGCGGCTCGGGTTCGTCGGGATGCGGCTGCTGTTCTACCCGCACCGCGGTATCTTCTACTGGTTCCCGTTCCTCGTGCTCGGTCTGGTCGGGTTCCGCCGGTTCGTCTCGGAGAAGCGGGCGGTCGCCGTCACGACAGCGGTCACCGGCTGCATCCTCATCATCATGATCGCGGGCTGGTGGGCGTGGTGGATGGGCGGGTTCTTCGGCGCCCGGTACCTCTCCGTGCTCGTGCCGTTCCTCATGTTACCGGCCGCGTACGCGGCGGATCGGCTTGACTGGCGGCTGGTCGCCGTTCTCGCTGCCGCCTCGATGGCGGTCAACCTGGCGGGGTTCCACGGCACCTACGAGGACCAGCTGAAGAACCTGCAGAACTCGTCCGAGATGGAGCAGCAGTACCGGGAGAAGCTGCGGACGCTCCAGCCACTGTACGACCCCGTACAGAAGTATTACATCACCGGGTTGATGGCGCATGGCCCCCAGAGCCGCATCCTGAACGGCCTGTACAACGGCGACCTCCCGCCCGACATCCGCGCCTACCATCCATACGAGCGCCGGGCGCCGGTCTTCCTGCTCGCCTGGGTCATCGTCGGCATCGTCATCGCCGTCTGGCGCACGGAGATCCGTGCGGCGGTCCGTCGGCACCGGGAGCGGGTTGACCTCCCGTCCGGAAGCGAAGGCGGCCGGTGAGCACGCAGGCGTTACCGGAGGTAACCGAGTTCGGACAGCCGGTCCTTCAGCCGGGATGACTGTGCGTCAGACCGCTCACCGACAATCAGCGTCGTGTTCCGCAGGACGCGCTTATCAGTGCGCTCAACCGGCTGTCGCGTCCACGTGGTCCGGTCGATGACGGACTCGGGCACCGTCCCGTTGATACGGGTCGGGAGCGAGACGCCCTTGAGGTAGAGGATGAGCGGCATGATATCCTCTGCCTCGATGTTGTCGTCGCCGATGAACCCGCGCCGGGCGATGCCGTCGCCCGCTGCGAGGAAGATACCGTTCGTCCCCGGGGAATGGTCTCCGTTCTTCTCCGGGCCGATCCAGGCAGTCATGTTCCTGTCACCGTACGTGACGATGAGCGACTGGTTCATGACCGGGATCTTTCCGCGTGCGTAGGCGAGGTGCGTGTACCGGCGGCTCATCTGCGGCGCCGGCATCCGGTCCGGGTCGAGGTACATGGTCGCCCAGAAGGAGCCGTTTCGGTACGTGATGTCCTGCAGGAACCGGGTGCCACCACTCACCGTGAAGCGGGAGAGCCCGTCCCGGATGGCTGTCCGCGGCACCTCCCGGTTCATCCACTGGAACCGCACCCGGTAATGAGTCGTGTTGAGTATCCGGTTGTCAGCGACGCGGTGGACGATGGGCGCGTCCTGAGAGAACTCCCACTCGTTCGCGAGGTACTCGTCGGGCGTGTTCTGGAACGCTGTCAGGTCGACCTTCTCGAGCAGCCGGTTGATGCGGGCCTCGTACGTGATCCGGTCCATCTCATGGAACCCGTGGTCCGACACCACGATAACGGTGTATTCCGGTCGGAGCCTGCCGACAAGGTCGTCTACCTCCCGGTACGGCTCGTAGATAAGCTCCCGGCGTTCAGCAGCCCGCTCCGATTCCTTCCCAAGGAACCGCCAGAAGTTATGCTGGATCTTGTCCGACACCGTGAACCCGAAGGCAAGCACATCCAGACCGCCGTATTCATCGATTACGGTATCCGCGACATCGAACGCCTTAAGTCCCTGAAGCGATCGCCTGCGCTCCTCTTGAGACAGCTTCATATCCGGCGGGAACGCCATCGTATCAAGATCGCCGGTGAGGAGTCCCGACAGCATGAACCCATCAACGGGCTGCACCGGCCAGGTGATCAACCAGTGGTATATCCCCGTCTCCACACCTGCTGCGTTCAGGTACGACCAGAACCGCCGGTACTTCAGCGGCCGGGAATCAATCCTGGTCTGGCCTGTACTCGTGCTGTACGACCAGCTCCGGTTGATCCCGAGGTGCTCCTTCGTCCGTCCGGTCGCCATCTTCGTCCACGATACCGGTGAGAACGCTGACGGCGTCTGGAGGTCCGCCGCCACGCCCTCCTCCTGCATACGGCGCAGGTTGGGCAGCTCGTCATCCTCCCACAGCGTCCGGATTACCCGCCAGTCGGCGCCGTCAAGCACGATGACGGCAACCTTCCTGTCCTGTGGCGGGGTATAGCTGTCGCCGAGGCCCGGAACGAGACCTGTACCGACGGCGTCCGACCCGGTCAGCTGCGCCGTGGTACCGTAGCCGGCTCCTACAGCCATCAGGAACACGCCGAGGACCGCTACATGAGAGACCTCAACACCTGCATCCATACCCCAATGATTGTATGCAAACAGTCATAAATACAACGCGGCGCGGCCGGACGGGCCTCCGGCACTCCGGTCAGCGGCCCTCCCACTTCTCGAGGAACTCCGCGATGGAACTTTCCGTCCGCGGGTTGTGGATGAGTGCATCGATGTACTCCGGCGGGACCGTGACGATGTCCGCGCCAGCGAGGAACGCCCGGTTGACATCGTACGCCTTCCGGATGCTCCCGACCAGCACGTCCGTGTCGAAGTCCGCAAGGTGGTCTGCCGCATCTGCGATGACCCCTTCCGCGTCGTACCCCATGTCACCGACACGACCCATGAAGATGGACGCGAACCGGGCCCCCGCCTTGGCGGCGAGCAGCGCTTGGTTCGGCGCCATGCACGCCGTCACGTTGACGTCGATGCCGTCCTCCGCGACCGTCGCCGTTGCACGGAGGCCGGCCTCGTTCATCGGCAGCTTCACCACAGCGTTGTCGGCCCAAGAGTGGAACCGGCGCGCCTCCTCCACCATCGCCTCGTAGTCGTTGGTGGTGACCTCGATGGAGACCGGGCCGTCCACTAGGTCGAGAATGTCCTGCATCCGGTCCTCGAACCGCAGGTCCTCCTCCGCCGCGAGGATCTTCGGGTTGGTCGTGCAGCCGTCGATGACGCCCAGCCGCTGGTACTGCTCGATGGCGTCGAGGCTGCCGGTGTCGAGGAACAGGCGCGTCATGAATCGTCTCCCGGTATGGCCGACACTGCTGCCGCAAGGTTATAAAAGACGCGGTCAGCCCTGACCGGCTGCCCGGCGTCGTCTCCGGCGGCAACACGATACTTGCCAGCGAACACGGCGCCTGTATCCTGCTCGAACCGGGCCGCGGCCTCGATGTCGACGGCGCGGTCGCCGACCACGTACGACGCCGGCACCGTCACGTCGTGGTCCCGTGCCGCGGCGTGGAAGAGCCCGGGCTGGGGCTTCCGGCAGTCGCAGGTCACGATGTCACCGTCCTCCCTGTAGTGGTA
>CAZAFX010000028.1:11466-11755 GCA_964484895.1 uncultured archaeon
CGTGCGTGCAGTTGTACACAGCGTCCACGCCAGCAGCGCGGAGCCGGTCGTCGATGGCGGTGAGCCGGTCCGCAGTGAGCGGGCGCCACGGCTTGTCCACGTCCGGCTGGTTTGACACCACGACGACCTGAAACCCCGCGTCCTGCAGCGTATCGAGCGCGTCCTCGACGCCCGGCAGGAACCGGAACTCGTCGACGTGCTGCGGGCTGACCTGTTCGCCGTCCCGCTCCACAAGCGGGTTGAGGACACCGTCCCGGTCGAGGAACACCGTCTTCACGGCTTTTTCACC
>CAZAFX010000029.1:0-2932 GCA_964484895.1 uncultured archaeon
GGTGGTCGGCCGGGTCGAGCGGTGCGGTGTTGTGGTCCGGGAGGGCGTGGAGGCGGTCGGTCTTCGGGGTGGTGATGAGCTTGTGGTCGTTGTGGCGGACAGCGTGGATGCGGTCGTGGCGGTGGCGGGGGTGGTAGCGGACGGTGCGGTCGGTGATGACGGCGTCCGCGTCGGCCATGGGCGGGCGGAACGCGGTGTGCGCGGGGCGGTCGTGGTTGAGGGTGAGGAGGGAGTCGCGGTGGCGGGGAAGGACACCGGCAGCGTCGAGGGCGGTGTGGTAGATGCGGCGGAGTTCGACCTGGGCGTCCTCGGTGCGGGCGGTGGTCTGCTGCGGGCGTTTGATGAGGAGGGGGACGTGGGTGACGGGGTCGTGCAGGTTGTACTGGTGGCCGATGAGGCCGTGTTCGCCGAGGCTGTCGCCATGGTCCGAGCAGAGGATGCTACGGCTGTCGTCGTACAGGTCGTGCTGCTTGAGCGTGTCGAGGAGGGAGCCGACCTGCTGGTCGACGGAGCGGAGGTCAGCGTCGTACAGCTGCTGCATCTTCCGCATCGCGCGGTCGTCCATGGTGGCATGGCCCAGGTTGTGGATGCGTTCGTTGGCGGCGACCGTGGCATCGGCGAGCGCATCGTCGACGAACCGGTCGCGGAACCGGGGGAGCGGAGAGCGGGGGAGATGGACGTCGATGAGGTTGGTGAACAGGAACGCCGGGGTATCGAAGCCGTCGGCGAGCCGGTCCTGGAGGGTGGAGACGGTCCAGCCGGTGTCGTCGTCGCGGTGGTGCTGCTGCGGGTTGCGGCCGCGGAACATGTACGCGTTGAACAGGCGTTCGGCGAGGCGGCGGACCGGGTAGTTGCCGGCGCCTGCGGCGACGGCCCGGCTGATGACCGTGTTTGCAGCGGCCGGGAGCGGCGTGTCAGCGGGTGTTGTGAACGTGTTGAACCCGCGGTCGAAGCCGTTGAGGGGGCGGAGGTAGGCGTTGGCGGTGACGGCGTGGGCCCCGTATCCGGCGGCAGCGAGGAGCTGGGGCAGGGTGTCGCTGGCGGTGAGGGCCGGGGACAGGTTGTGGGTGCCGTGGTCATCGACGTGTCGGCCGGTGAAGATGGAGGCGTGGGAGGGGACGGACCACGTGGCCTGACGACGATGAGGATGACGTTCGGACGGTCCGTGGGAGGCACGCGCACTCTGCCTGCCCGTGGGGTGTAGAACGTTTTATACCAGTCCGGGCCGGCGGCTAGATAAGATCCGCAGTGGTGATGATGCCGGCAAGACGGCCGTCAGCGTCGCGGACGAGGACAGCGTCCGCCGAGCCGAGGAGTTCGGCGACGGCGTCGCGGCCCGCGTCCTGCTGTACCGTTGGGAGCGGACTCGCAGCGTGGCGACGGACCGGATCGTCGGAGGCGGCATCCAGCAGCCGGCCGGTGGTGACGGTGCCGGTGCAGGTGTCGCCGTCCACGACCGGAAGCTGGGAGAAGCCGTGGTCCGTCATCCGGTCCGTGGCGGTGGCGACGGAATCGTCCGGTGCGACGGTGACCGGATCGGCAGTCATCAGGTCGGCCGCTGTCTCGCCGGATGCCCGGGACGCGGCCTCGAGCACGTTGTAGAGGCGGACGGCGTCCGCATAATTCGGGGTGTTCCGTCCCTGCTCGAGCTTGGCGACGAACGACTGGGAGACATCCGCCCGCTCCGCCGCCTCCTGCTGCGTCAGACCGGTCGCGTCGCGGAGCTCCCGCACGCGGCTGCGCAAGTCGGAAACCGTCGGAAGCATTCGTATCAGAATAAAATACGGCCGAAGATTCATATAAGTTGACTTGGCCGATGCGGGTATGGGCGGGAAGAACATCGCCGTGGAGCAGATCCCGGGAGAGCACATCGAGGAGCAGCGGATCGAACTGGTGGAGCGGAAGGGTGTCGGGCACCCGGACTCGATCGCGGACGGGATCTCGGAGTCGGTGTCGCGCGCCCTCTGCAGGAAGTACCGGGAGCGGTTCGGGTCAATCGCGCACCATAACACGGACGAGTGCCAGCTCATCGGCGGGGAGGCGCGGCCAGAGTTCGGCGGCGGGACGATGATCCGGCCTATCTACCTGTTGCTGGGCGGGCGGGCGACGCACCGGTTCGACGGGAAGGATATCAACGTGCACGGGACAGCGATCCGCGCGGCCAAGGGGCACCTGCAGGAGACGCTCAGCCACCTAGACGTTGAGGAGGATATCATCGTGGACTCGCGGATCGGGCAGGGCTCGTCCGACCTGACGGAGATGTATGCGCGAAAAGGGGACGTGCCCCTTGCGAACGACACCAGCTTCGGCATCGGGCACGCGCCGCTGTCGGAGACGGAGCGGACAGTGCTGTCCATCGAGCGGCACCTGAACAGCGAGGCGTTCCACGCGTCGCATCCGCACATCGGGGAGGACGTGAAGGTGATGGCGAACCGGGAACACGGCGAGACGCATGTCACGGTGGCGGCGGCGTTCGTCGACCGGTACGTTGACTCGCTGGAGGACTATATGGAGAAGAAGGCGCGGCTGGCGGATGTGGTCGAGGATGTCGCCACCGACCATACCGGCCGCGCGGTGACGGTGGACGTGAACACGGCGGACGGGGACACCAAGGACGAGATCTACCTGACCGTGACCGGGACCAGTGCGGAGATGGGTGACGACGGGTCGACCGGCCGCGGCAACCGTGTCTCCGGCCTCATCACACCGAAGCGCGCCATGAGCCTCGAGGCGAGCAGTGGGAAGAACCCGGTGGCGCACATCGGGAAGATCTACAACATCATGAGCCACTACATCGCCGACCAGATCACGCAGGAGGTCGCCGCTGCCGAGGAGGCGCACGTCAAGATCCTGAGCCAGATCGGGCAGCCGATCGACCAGCCACACGTGGCGCACGTGCAGGTGGCCGCGCCGGACGGCCTGTCAGCGGACG
>CAZAFX010000029.1:2942-11380 GCA_964484895.1 uncultured archaeon
CCCGGTGGCTCACATCGGGAAGATCTACAACATCATGAGCCACTACATCGCCGACCAGATCGTCAACGAGGCGGCGGTGGACGAGGCCCACGTCATGCTCCTCAGCCAGATCGGGACGCGCATCGACGACCCGCAGATCGCGTCCATCCAGGTCGCCGCCGAGGACGCGATCACGGACCGGGTGCGGGGTGACATCCGGGACGTGGTGGATTACTGGCTTGACAACGCGCCCGAGATCATGGAGAAGGTCATCGCCGGCGAGATCACGACGTACTGACCTGCGGCCCACTGGCAGGGCGTATAAAGCTGCGGGGGAAGGCTGTTGCATGCGTGCGGTGAAGCAGCGGCTCGCGGACGCGGTCTCCCGGGCGGTGGACGCGGACGTGACGGCGCGGGACATCGAGCAGCCCGCCGACCCGGAGCACGGCGACTACGCGTGGCCGGCGATGGGGGCGGCCGACGGCAACCCGCGCGAGCTTGCAGATGCGGCGGCCGACGCCGTTGCAGGGATGGACCTGGTGGACCGTGCCGCGGTGGCGGGGCCGGGCTACCTCAACGTGCTCGTGGACCGGGCCGCGTTCCTCCGGTTCGTGGTGGACGCCCTGGAGGGGAAGCGGCTGGGCGTCGAGGAACGGTCGGGGCGGGTGCTGCTGGAGTTCTCCTCGCCGAACGTGGCGAAGCCGATGCACGTCGGGCATTTCCGGAACAACGTGCTGGGAGACAGCCTGCGGCGGATCCTGTCGTTCGTGGGGCACGACGTGACGGCGGAGAACTATATCGGGGACTGGGGCACCCAGTACGGGAAGCTCATCCACGCGTACAGGGAGTACGGGGACGCGGACGCGTTCGCGGACGACCCGATGGGGCATATGTACGAGCTGTACGTCAAGTTCCACGAGGAACTGGCGGACGACCCGGAGATGGAGGAGCAGGGCCGGGCGTGGGCGCAACGGATCGAGGACGGGGACGAGACCGCGGTGGAGCTGTGGGAACGGTTCCGGGACGCCTCCATCGCGTACCACGAGGCGGACTACGAGCGGATGGGTGTCCGGTTCGACCGGTGGACCGGCGAGTCGACCGTGGTGGACCGGACCGGGGACGTGCTACAGGACGGGGTGGAGCAGGGTGTCATCGAGGAGGACGACGACGGCAGCCTCTACGTCGAGTTCCCGGACCGCGACCTGCCGACCACCGTCCTGAAGAAGGCGGACGGCACCACCCTCTACCTGGCGCGGGATGTCGCCAACCTCAAGAAGCGGGTGGAGGAAGGGTTCGACCACAACCTGTACGTGGTCGGCGCCGAGCAGGAGCTGCATTTCCGGCAGCTGTTCGCCATCTGCGACCGCCTCGGTATCGACACCGACGGCTGCGAGCACCTCTCCTACCGCCTGCTGGACCTGCCCGAGGCGAGCATGTCGTCCCGGGCGGGCCGTATCATCCGGCTGCGCGACGTGCTGGACGAGGCGGAGCAGCGGGCGCGGGACAGGATGGAGGACGAGTCCCGGGTTGACGACCCTGCAGCGGTGGCGGACGCGGTCGGCATCGGCGCCGTCACGTACGCCACGCTGTCGGTCACCCGGACCAAGAACATCACGTTCGACTGGGACACCATCCTGTCGCTGGACGGGGACTCCGGGCCGTACCTGCAGTACGCGAACACCCGCGCCAAGAGCATCATGCAGAAGGCGGACGGTATCGACGCGGCACCGGCCGGCAGCCCTGACGACGCGGCGTTCCGGCTCCTGAAGCGGATCGCGGCGGTGCCGGACGCTATCGACGCCGCGGCGACGCACCGCGAGCCCGCCCGCATCGCCGCCGCGCTGACCGCAGCATGCGACGCGTTTAATAGTTTCTACCATCAATGCCCGGTCATCCAGGCGGAGGACGCGACGGCGCGGCAGCGGCGGCTGGCGCTCGTGGAACTGTTCGCCGCCGTCACGGACACCGGCCTGGAACTGCTCGGCATCGAGCCGCTGGAGGCGATGTAACCATGGACATAGAGATTGCAGGCAAGACGGTGACGATCGATGAGGACCGCATCTCCGGAAACGTCGCGAACAAGGTGGAGGCGTACCTCGACGGCGACCAGCCGATGTTCAACGAGACCATCCGCCTCGACGACCTCACCGCGTTCAACCGCGACGTCCTGTCCACGGTCCGCGACATCCCGTACGGCCGCACCGTCACCTACGCACACATCGCCCGCCGCATCGGCCGGAACGACGCGGCCCGGGCGGTCGCGCAGGCGTGCAACGGCAACCCGTGCCCCATCGTCATCCCCTGCCACCGCGTCGTCGCCGACGACGGCATCGGCGGCTACAAGTACGGCAAGGCCGTCAAGCGCCACCTCCTCGAGCTGGAGGACGCCCTCCCCGACGACTGACCGGCAGCTTTTAACATGAGTACCTCGCAAACAAGGCATATGGCGGACGATGCGGTCGCCTGGGCGCGTGACGCACTCAACTCTGGGCACGCACCGAGCGCAGTCATCGCGGAACTCGTTGGCAGCGGGTATGACAGGAACGTTGCAGAACAGGTTGTCAGCGAGGCACAGTCCAACCGCCATGGCAACGACGGTCGGATGCCACACCTGTCCAGACGGATACTTGGCATTAGTGCCGCTATCGTGCTGCTGATCGCGGCGGTCGGTGCCGGTCCGCCTGTGATGAAGTCGATATCGGCAGTGTTTGCCGGTCCTGCAAACGAGACAGCCGGCCGCAACGGGCTGAACACGGCAGAACCAGTGACGTTCGCATCACTCGTCGAGCACACTGGAACGTACCGCGTTCATTACCGGATTTCGGGCGGCCACCCACTGGCCAAGGGGAACCTGTCCGTCACCCGTGGGCCGGAATGGACCCGGAAGACGCTGACCACGATCAGCCCGCTCGGCGACCGCCAACGGGCCACCGCCTACCAGTCGCCCGGAGCAGAGGCGACCGTCTACTGTGGCGACATCCTGCAGAGTCTGCTCCAGTCCGATACGGAGGCGCCGGCCTGTAGTCATACGTCCCTGTACACATTCATCTTTCCTACCATGCTCACCTCGGCACGGCCGCTGGCCGACAATCTTGACGAGATTGATGTGACCGCGCTGGGCCACGATACCGTGAACGGCCGCGACTGCGAACAGTTTGATGTCCGGTTCGATTTCATACACCTGTACGATACCCTCCTCACAGAGACACAGCAGGAGACCGCTGAAACCACGAACGAGACGCTATCCCCACAACATGCACGCCTCTGTCTTGACCCTGAGAACGGCTACGCGCTTCGGTCCGTGCTGCGCGACCAGCAACCACGCAACGGCAGTACAACGACCGACACCGGTAGTATCACTGATCCAGACAATATTACGCTGATGGCAGTCAATGTCTCGACGGACATCACCGCTGAGACCGTGGAACCACCGGTCGATTCCGTGTTGACCGTCGAATGCCCTGACAACGCGACGGACACCGGGGTGGCTCAGCTCACCACGTTCACCGCGGCAGGGACCAATGCCACGTTCACTGTGAACGGCGACAACCGGTCAGTCGACCTGACTGTGGGAGAAATCACTCGCATCGAGATAACAGCAGATGACCTCGCGGACTGGGAGAACACGTTCGCACTGTACGCCGGGGAGAAAGCGACAACAACCTGCTACTATACCAGCTAGATCTCCTTCAACGGCCGCTCTCCCAATCTAGTCGTACTTCGGCTCCCGCTTCCGTGCGTTCCGCAGGCTCTCCCGGATCTGCGCGTTCACATCGTCGGTGGTCGGGTCGTCGTGCCCGCTGTACATCACCCGCACATCGCGGTCGGCGACGCGCTCGATGGAGGCGATGAGCGTGTCCCGGTCGCCCTGTTCCAGGTCTGTGCGGCCGAAGCTCCCGCCCGGGAAGATGAGGTCGCCGGCGAACAGCGTCCCCGACTCCGCGTGGAACAGGCAGACGTGGTCGTCACGGTGACCAGGGGTGTGCAGCACCTCGAACGCGTACCCGGCCAGGTCGACCGTGTCCCCGTCCGCGAGCGGTGTTGCCGGCACGGGAAGGTTGTCCGGCGCGAAGGCGTACACCGCGGGGTCGCACCGGTCCACCACCGCCTCGAGATGCTCCACGTGGTCGTGGTGGGAGTGCGTGATGGCCACCGTCTCGACCGCTGCATCGCCCAGCCGCTCCAGCACGACCGGGGCTGCCCCGACATCCACCAGCGCCACGCTGTCGACGAGGAACGCGTTGCTGGTGAACGCCTCCGCCCCGGCCGCCAGGTTCCTGATCTCCATGCGGCGCGGTGCGGCACCGGCGCTTAAGTAGCTGTGGCCGCAGCGCATTTAAGCCGCGGCCGACAACGGTGCGGCATGAACAGGACGCGGACCGCTGGCACCGTGCTCGCAGCGGGCGTGCTCCTCGCCGGCCTGTTCGCGATCTACACCACGTTCATGGGGCCGGCGGCCGCGTACCAGGCGTCGGACCGGCTGGCTGGCGACGTCGACCCGGCGGTGGTGGCGGCGCACACCGCGTTCGGGTTCGACCTGTTCCGGTCGCTGGCCGCGAACGAGTCCGAGAACGTCTTCGTCTCGCCGCTGAGCGTGTCGACCGCGCTGGCGATGGCGTACAACGGCGCGAACGGGTCGACCCGGGCGGAGATGGCGTCCGTGCTCGGCTACGAGAGGATGTCGCTCGATGCGGTGAACCGGGAGCACGGGGAGCTGCTGCGGAGCCTGGAGCAGGCGGACCGGGACGTGGAGCTGAGCATCGGGAACAGCGTCTGGCTCCGGGACGCGTTCGCGCCGCGGGTCCGACCGGGGTACACGGCACGGCTGCAGGAGCGGTACGACAGCGACGTGTACCTCCGCGACTTCACCGATCCTAGCACGGTCAACGATATCAACGGCTGGGTGGACGAGGAGACGCGCGGCATGATCCCGCGGATGGTGAACCGCATCGACGCCCAGACCGTCATGTTCCTGCTGAACGCCGTCTACTTCAAGGGGACGTGGACGACGCAGTTTGACGAGGCGGACACAGACCAGGAGCCGTTCCACGCACCCGGCGGCGATGTTGACGTGCAGATGATGGAGACCGAGGGCAACTTCTCCTACGGCCGGGACGCCGCCGCCGAGGCCGCGCGACTGCCGTACGGCCGCGGCAAGATCGCGATGTATGTCTTCCTCCCCAGCGAGAACCGGTCGCTCGACGCGTTCATCCATCGGTTCGACCGGGAGCAGCTGCAGCACTACCGGGACAGGATGGCTCCGCACGACGAGACCACGGTGAAGCTGCCCCGGTTCAGGGTCGAGTACGGCAAGAAACGGCTGAACGGCGTGCTGCAGGCGCTCGGTATGCCGACCGCGTTCCGCCCCCGTGACGCGAACTTCTCCGGCATCGCGCCCGTGACGCAGGGGCAGAACCTGTACCTCCAGTTCGTCGACCACAAGGCCGTGGTCCGGGTGAACGAGGAGGGCACCGAGGCCGCAGCCGCCACCAACGTCGGCGTCGGCCTCACGTCCGCACCACAGAACCCCGCTCCCCGGTTCATCGTCGACCGGCCGTTCGTCTTCCTCATCCGCGACGACCGGACCGGTACCGTCCTGTTCGCCGGCAAGGTCACCAACCCCCCGGCGCTCGACTAGGGCCGTGTCACACCCCTCCGGGCGGTCGGCAACAGGCAAACGCAGACCGGGCCGGCGGCACACACGATTTATTCAGTAAGGAATATTTTATTACTTCTTCTGACCGTTCACGAATTATTTAAGGTTGCGTCGTGGATGGTGCGGCATGGGTGCGGACGGCTACACGGTGCAGGTCGTGGCGGACTACGGCCCGGCCGGGGACGTGGCCTGGAGCGAGGTGGCAGCCGGGCTGCGGGCGGAAGGCGACCGGGTGTCGGCGGTCTCGGAGAACCCCGTCCCCGCGTTCAACACGGTCGCGACCGGCTACGTCATCGAACAGCTCGCCCGCCACGGCCCGGACGCGGACCGCATCGTCTACGGGAACACGGCGCCGCGGACCGATGACGCGACGCCGCGCGATGACAACGCGGGCGAGCCGCTGACGCTCGGCATCCCGGCTGATGGAGCGCCCGTCGCGGCCACCGATGCCGGGTACGCGTTCTCGTTCGTCCGGAACGACCTCGAGGCCCTGTACGCCCTTGACATCGATGATGCTGGCAGCCAGTTCCGGTCCCGCGACCAGTTCCCGGCGGCCGTGACCGATATCGCCGAGGGGCGGGCAGAGCAGTGGATCGCGGCGGAGCGTGATGTCGCGTCCATCCCGGCACCGCCGGACAGCGCAGTCGGGTACGTCGACGGCTACGGGAACGTCAAGACGACGGTGCGGGACAGCGACGTGGACCTGGCGCCGGGGACGCCGGTGGAACTCGCCGTGGACGGGGACACGGTGACGGCGCGGTACGTCGACGGCATCTTCGGTGTGGAGCCGGACGAGTACGCGTTCGCGCCCGGGTCGTGGGGCGGTGAGGACCCCTACCTGGAGATCGTGGAGCGTGGCGGTGATGCCGCAGCGGCGCTCGGCGACCCGGTGCCGGGCGCCGACCTTGACTGGGCGGCCACGAACTGCTGAGAGCGGTCAGAAGAACAGGCGGGCCGCGTTCCCCGCCGCGACCTGGCGGCGGGCGTCGTCGCCGATGTCAGCGAGCGCGACGTTCCGCCGCATCGGGTCGGGGTGGCCGTACGGGTAGTCGGAGGCGAACAGGACGCGGTCTGCGCCGAGGTCGCCGACCACGGTCTCGACGCCGAGCGGGGTGCAGTGGAGCGTTGTGTCGATGTACGCTTTGTCCAGCCGCTGGCACCGGTCCTGGAACGCCGGGGCGTGGAAGTAGTAGCCCTTCGTCATGTGTGCGAGGATGATGGTCGCGTCCGGGTGCGCCGCAGCGGCGTCCAGCACCTCCTCCGGGTGGCCGCGCGGCACCGGGCCGTCGCCGACGCCGGTGTGGACGAGCACCGGCAGGTCCTCCTCTACCGCGGCACGGATGTGGCGGAAGACCTGCTGCATGCTGAAGGCCTGGCTGCGCGGGTGGAGCTTGATGCCGGCCGCCCAGTCCGCGTCGTCCACCGCACCCGGGTCGTGGACGGCGGGGTCGACGCGGAGCAGGCCGGCGAGCCGGTCGTGGTCCGCCACCGCGCGGCGGACGCGGTCGTTGCCGGCCGGGATGCCGTCCTGCTCGTCCATGCAGAAGACGACGGCACGGTCGATATCATCCTGTAACAGGTCGTGGACGTCTTGCTCGCTGGCGGCGATGCCCTCGGCGTCGTCGCCGATGTGGACATGGGCGTCGATCCACTCCATGAAGGAACGGTGTGCGTCGGCGGCTTTAACAGGTTGCGGTCAGGTCGGGATCTGGACGTGCTCCAGGTCGATGGAGTCGCGCTTGATCTGCTTGATGCCCTTGTGACTGCGGGTGATGCGGGCGAACTTGTGGTGGTCGTCCTTCTCCACCAGCGTGATGGCGTCGCCGCGGGCGCCCTGGCGGCCGGTGCGGCCGATACGGTGCGTGTACGTGTCCGGCTCGTCCGGGACATCGTAGTTGAAGACGTGGGACACGTTCTCGATGTGGAGGCCGCGGGCCGCGACATCCGTCGCCACGACCACCTTGACCTTGCCGGCCTCGAACCGGTCGACCAGGTCCTCGCGCTGGGGCTGGTTCATGTCGCCGTTCAGCGCCTCGGCATCGATGCCATTGTGCCGAAGGGCCTTGGCCACGAACCGGGTCGTGTCCTTGGTCCGGCAGAAGACGAGGCACCGGTCGTTCGCGTTCTGCGTGATAAGCGTGTACAGCATGGATATCTTCCGGTTCGTGTCGACATCCACGTACAGCTCCCGGAGGTTGCTGGTGTGCGTCTCCGCCTCCACGCGGACGATCTCCGGGTCGATGTCGTACCGGTCGCACAGCTCCCGCAGCCCCGGTGGGATGGTGGCGCCGAACAGCAGGTTCTGCCGCTCGTCCGGCAGGAACGACATGATACCCTCCAGCTCGTCGCGGAACCCCATGTCCAGCATCCGGTCCGCCTCGTCCAGGACGAAGAAGTCCACGGCCGACACGTCCAGGTCCTTGCGCTGCAGCAGGTCCAGCACCCGGCCGGGCGTCCCGACCACGACGTTCGCGGTCTTCACCCCCTTGATCTGCGGGCCGTACGAGACCCCGCCGTAGATGGTGACCGTCTCCACGGTGTCGCCCGAGTACTCCTTGAAGCTGTGGGCGATCTGCTTGGCGAGCTCCCGGGTCGGGGACAGGATGATGGCCTGCGTCCGGTCGCCCGACACCCGCTCCATGATGGGCAGGCCGAACGCCAGCGTCTTGCCGGACCCCGTCTCCGACTCCGCCAGCACGTCCTTCCCGTCCAGCACGTGCGGGATGCTCCGCCACTGCACCTCCGTCGGCGCCGTGATACCGTCCGCCTCCAGGCTCGCCACCACGTCCGCGGAGATACCCAG
>CAZAFX010000030.1:0-10998 GCA_964484895.1 uncultured archaeon
CTCGGTGACGGGCAGCCGCAGCGCCCCGACCATCAGGCCGGTGAGGAACGCGAGCGTCGTGGCCCGGTCCCGGGCGAGCGCCGCCCGCACGAGCCGTGCCACGGTCAGCACGCCGATGGCGAACCCGGTGATGAACACCGCGACGACGACTGCCTCCGCACCGACCCGGCCGCCGGCGGCCGCGGCGACGGCGCCGGACAGCGCCCCGGTCAGGAACGTGTACTGCCCGAGCAGGTAGAGGAACGCGGAGCCGGACAGCCCGGGCAGCAGCATGGCGGCGGACGCAACCGCCCCGCTCCCGAACACGACCGGGAGCCCGTGCCCGAACCCGCCGCTCACGGCGGTGCCGGACACCCACGCGGCCAGCAGGACGCCGCCCACCGCTGCAGCCGCGCCGCGCCGGTCGATGGTCAGCCGCCGGCTGATGACGACGGCGGACGCGGCGATGAGCCCGAAGAACAGCGCGTTCATCGGTGCCGGGAACCGGGTCAGGGCGGTGTGCATGATGCCGGCCAGGGCCACGACGGCGGTCGCGGCGCCCATGCCCAGCACGGCGAGGAACGGGACGTCCATCTCCCGCAGCTCCGCGGTGCAGGCGGCCCGGCCCGCGGCGGTGTGGATGCGGGGCAGGTGCCGGAGCACGTCGGGGTGCAGCGCGGCGATAGCGGCGATGAGCCGGTCGTAGATACCGGTGATGAAGGCGACGGTGCCGCCGGAGACGCCGGGGATGGCGCCCGCCGCGCCCATGGCCAGCCCGCGGAGGAAGATGCCGGCGGCGGAGTGGTCGTCGGCCATGGCCCCGGCGGGGCGTGGAAGCCTTTAGTAGCTGCCGGCCCGGCGGGACGTATAAAAATCTGTGCCGCGCCCGTGCAGGTGCGATGAGCCGCGTGCACGGTGCACGGACGGACGGGCGGTACCGCCAATTTATGCGGTGACCCGGCATCCTTCTTCGCCGAGCCCCAGCGCTTTCGGGGGTGGTGCCCGGTGACGACGCTGTACACGTACGGGCAGCCCGGGTCGTGGACGGATACGGCGGCGCGGGCATTGGCGCCGGACTACGACGACGCGGACCGTGCGTACCGTGACGGCTGGGCAGCCATCGTGGACGCGGCGGCGGCCGACCCGGACGGCTACGGCGTGCTGGCGGTGGAGAACAGCCTGGAGAAGAACGTGGGGGCGGGGAAGAAGCTGCTGGTGGACGAGCTGGTGGACGCGGACCGGGACCTCGCCATCGTGGACGAGTACGTGCAGCCGCTGGACCAGGCGCTCATCTACGGCGGTGACGACGTCGGGGACGCGGACGCGGTCGTGTCCCACCCTGCCGCACTGGAGCAGTGCCGGGAGACCCTGCAGCGCCGCGGGCTGTGGGAGCGCACGGTGGAGGCCGGGTCGACGGCGGCGGCCGTGGAGCGGGCGGCCGCGGAGGACGGTGTCGCGGCGGTCGGCAGCCCGGCGGCCGCGGACCTGTACGACGCCGCGGTGTACGAGCGCGGGGTGCAGGACGACCCGGACAACGCGACGCGGTTCCTGGTCGTGGGCCGGGACGGGGTGGACCGGGACCGGCCGCGGAAGACGTCGATGGTGGTGGAGCCGGACGGGGAGGGCCCGGGCGTGCTGCTCGGTGTCCTGGCGGCGTTCTACGGGGAGGACCGGCTGGCGGCGGTCGACGGTGACGTGGTGGACGCGCTGCTGCGCGGGGAGCCGGCGGGCGAGGGTGCGCGGCCGCCGATCAACCTGTCCGATATCGAGTCCCGGGAGCGGAAGGAGCGGCTGGGGGACTACCGGTTCTGGGTGGACGCCGAGGCCGCGGCGGACGACCCGGCGCTGCAGGATGTCGTCGACACGCTGGCGGACCGGTGCACGGTGGACGTGCTCGGCAGCTACCCGGACGCGAAACGGGCGTACCGGGAGGCCCACGGCGGGAACAGGTTTAAGTCCGGGAACGAGGAAGGTGAACCGTGATGGAGCTGCACCCGCACGCGCAGGAGCTGCTGCGCATCCTGCAGGACCGTGAGGCCGTGGACGTCCAGGAGCTGATGCAGGAGCGTGACTGGGCGCACGGCCGGGTGATGCGGCCGGCCCAGTGGCTGGCGGACGCGGGGCTGGTGCGGGTGGAGGAGGAGACCGCCACCCGGTACGTGCTGACGGACGCGGGTGCGGACGCGCTGCGGGACGGGCTGCCGGAGCAACAGGTGCTGGAGGCGGTGCACGGCGGGGACGACACGGTGGCGGCGGTCCGGTCGCTGGGCGAGGTGGCCGGCCCGGGTATCGGGAAGGCGAAGGAGAAGGGCCTCATCACCATCGCTGACGGCGTGCTGCACCTCACGGACGAGGGAGAGGCGATGCTGGCGGAGGACCACGCGGAGCTCGCGGCGCTGCAGGCGGTCGATGCCGGGGAGGATATCGATGACGAGATGGCGGCGACGCTGCTGGACCGTGGACTGGTCGCCGCGGAGGAGGACGTGGCGAAGCGGCTGGTGCTGACGGAGGACGGCGCAGCGGTGGACGTGGACGCCGTCGACGACGCGTTCGACGTGGAGGCCGCGGCGGCGGACGCGCTGGTGGGCCGCCGGCATTTCGCGCGCGCGGTCTACGACTATATCCGGCGGGTCTGGGTGGAGATGGGGTTCGAGGAGATGGATGGCCCCATCGTCGTGCCGTCCCTCCTGAACTTCGATGCGCTGTACACGCCACAGGACCACCCTGCCCGCGAACTCCACGACACGTTCTTCCTCGACAGCCCTGCCGAGGCGGACCTGTCCGGCTACGGGTCGGCGGTGGACTGGATCAGGCAGGTGCACGAGGACGGCTGGGAGACCGGGTCGAGGGGGTGGGGCGCGGACTGGGACGAGGAGGAGGCGCGGCGGAACGTGCTGCGCACCCACACGACGGCGGTCTCGGCCCAGACCTTGTGGGAGCTGTCGGAGGACGACCTCCCGGCCAAGTATTTCTCCCTGGGCCGGAACTTCCGGAACGAGACCGTGGACTGGAAGCACCTGGCGGAGTTCAACCAGTCGGAGGGCATCGTGGTGGCGGAGGATGTCAGCTTCCAGCACCTGCTCGGCTACCTGCAGCGGTTCTTCACCCGGCTGGGCTACGCGGACGTCCGGTTCCGGCCCGCTTACTATCCATACACGGAGCTGTCGGTGGAGGTGGACGTCTACGACGAGGACCAGGACGAGTGGGTCGGCCTCGGGGGCGCCGGCATGTTCCGGCCGGAGGTCGTCACGCCGCTGCTCGGGTTCGAGGCCCCGGTGCTGGCGTGGGGGCTGGGTCCGGGCCGCATCATCATGCGCAAACACGGCATCACGGACATCCGGGATATGTACCGGAACGACCTCGCACAGCTGCGGGGCGCAGCGGGGTGGCTCCGATAGCGGTCATCGACGTCGACCTCACGGACCTGAACCGGCTGCTGGACAGCCCGGTGACGGCGGAGCGGCTGGAGGACGAGGGCTCGATGCTCGGCGTCCTGTTCGAGCAGACCGACGACGGATTGGAGGTCGAGGTGGAGCCGAACCGGCCGGACCTCCTGTCCGCGGAAGGGCTGGCGCGCGCCCTCCGCGGCTTCCTCGGCCAAGAGACCGGGTTCGTGGAGTACGACGTGGCGGATGGCATGGTCACGGTCCAGACGGAGGAGCCGGTCGACGCCGTCCGCCCGCACATCGCCTGCTGCCGTGTCACCGGCCTCGACCTCGACCAGCAGGCGCTGGACAGCCTCATCCAGCTCCAGGAGAAGCTGACGGAGACCTACGGCCGCAACCGGGCGAAGGTCGCCATCGGTCTCCACGACTTCGGCGCGGTCGCCCCACCCATCACCTACACCGCGGTTGACCCGGACACGCACGCGTTTGAGCCGCTCGGCCGCGACCAGGAGATGACGCCGGCGGCGATCCTCGAAGACCACGACAAGGGGCAGGAGTACGGCTGGATCCTCGCGGACGCGGACCGGTATCCGCTCATCGTCGACGACGCGGGCACGGTCCTGTCGATGCCGCCGGTCATCAACGGCACCGCCACGGAGATGACGGCGGACACGACGGACTGCTTCCTGGACGTGACGGGGACGGACCGGGACGCGGTGCGGACCGCGCTGCGCATCGTGGCGGCGGCGATGACGGAGCGCGGCGGCACCATCGAGGCGGTCACGGTCGACGGCGAGCCGATGCCGGACATGACCGGGACGGAGCTGCGGGTGGACCCCGGCTACGTGCAGGACGTCTCCGGCCTGGACGACCTCTCCCCCGCCGGCATGGCGGACGAGCTGGCGGCGATGCGGTACCGCGCCGACGCCACCGACGACGGTCTGGCGGTGACGGTGCCGGCGTACCGGGCGGACGTGATGCACGCGTACGATGTCATCGAGGACGTCACCATCGCGTACGGCTACGACGATATCAACCCGGAGCTCCCGGATATCGCGACGGTGGGCGGCGAGACCCCGGAGCGGGTGTTCGTCGACCGGCTGCGGGATGTGATGGTGGGGGCGGGAGCCCAGGAGCTGATGACGTTCATCCTCTCCAACCGGGACAAGCTGTTCGGCCGCATGGCGCGGGACGAGCAGGACGTGGTGGCGATGGCGAACCCGCTCACCGAGGACTACACGGTCGTGCGGCACGAGCTCCTGCCCAGCCTGCTCGAGGTGCTGGGCCGCAACACCCACAACCGGTCACCGCAGACCGTGTTCGAGGTCGGCCGCTGCGCCGTGCCGGACAAGGACGCGGACACGGGCGCGCGGGACGTCCGCAGGCTGGCCTATGCCACCTGCCACGGCGACGCCGGGTTCGACGCGGCCCGGGGCGTGCTCCAGTCGCTCGCCACGGTACTGGACGCCGACCTGGCGGTGGCGGCGGCGGACCATCCGTCGTTCGCGGACGGCCGCTGCGGCACGGCCACGGTCGGCGGCCGCGAGGCGGGCGTGGTCGGCGAACTCTCCGAGACGGTGCTGGCGAACTGGGGTGTCGACGACCCGGTGGCGGCGTTCGAGCTGGACGTTGCTGCATTGCGCGCAGCCGCGGATCACTGAGAAAAAGAAAAAGAGGAAGGAGCAGAGCGCGCCGCGGGTCACTGGCCGCCGGTCGGTGCACGCTGTCCCGTGGGCGGTTGCCGCGGCTGCTCGAGGTCGGTTGGCTCCGGGAACAGGTACCGGCCGTCCTGCGTGACGTAGACGGTCCTGTCCGTGTCGAGCGTCCGCGTGCCGCCGGTCCGCGCCGGGACCGTCCCGGTCATGGACACGGTGACGGCGTACAGCGATCCGAACTCCGCCGGGGACACGTCGGTCACGGACGCGTCCATCGACAGGTCGTCCGCCGACAGGTTCGGGTTCTGCGCCGCCATCAGCGACAGCCGCTGCGTCTGCTGCTGGACCTGCTGGTCCATCGCGGACTGGACCGCGTCACGGATTTCGTCCGTCGATGCGGCATCGGCGGTGATGGCGCCGGTCGGGCTCCCGGTCAGGCCTGCGCCCATGTACCCGGCGCCGAACGCGGCGGCCACCGCGACGGCGGCCGCCAGACCGTACCG
Source organism: uncultured archaeon (assembly GCA_964484895.1). GTDB lineage: Archaea > Nanohalarchaeota > Nanosalinia > Nanosalinales > Nanohalalkaliarchaeaceae > CAZAFX01. The sequence continues at coordinate 5,524 of CAZAFX010000030.1, forward strand.
CTGCCGGTCTGAGATGGTGTCGAGTACCATACGGCGGCCTCCCCGTGCCATCCTTTAATACGTGCCGCCGATCCTGTCACCGGAAGAAGGATTTGAGCCGGTCGAGCAGGCCGCCCGCCTCCCGCTTGGGGGCGTAGTCGATGTTGGCGAGGTCGGCGGCGAGGCCGCGGAACCGTTCGGAGACGTGGTGGTCGGGCTCGTGGTGCACCACCGGCGTCTTGTTCGCGATGGCGTCCTCGACCACGTCGTGCTCCGGGACCTCGGCCACGACGGGGTAGCCGGTCATGTCCTCGACCTCCTCCACGGACAGTTCGCTGTCGCTGCCTTTCATCCGGTTCAGGACGACGCCGAGCACGTGGGTGCCGGCCTCCTCGGCGACCTTGCACGTCTTCAGGGCGTCGGTGACGGCGGGCAGGTTCGGGTTGGTCACCACCAGCAGCTCGTCGGCGGCCTCGATGGCGTGGATGGACTCCTGCCCCAGCCCGGCGGCGGAGTCCATGACGATGAACTCTGGCTCCCCGACCGTGTCCATCAGCACGTCGTCCAGGTCGGACGGGTCGGTCTCCTTCAGGTCCTCCACGGACAGGCCGGCCGGGACCACCCGGAGCCCGGAGTTATGGATATACGTCGCCTCGGTGATGTGGGCCTCGTCCCGCAGCACGTCGTGCAGCGTGTTCGGGTACAGCGGGATGCCGAGATGGAACCCGAGGTTGGGGTTGGTCAGATTGGTGTCCATCACCACGGTGTCCACGCCGAACTCTGTCAGCGCCGATCCGAGGTTGGAGGTCACGGTGGTCTTCCCGACGCCACCCTTCCCGCTGGAGACACAGACGATGCGCGTCATGCTGAGGCCTCACACCATGTTCCCGCTGCAACGCTTTTATATTTGGCTGGTGGTAACGCCGCGCGGTCAGGGCGGGCAGGCGCGCGGCCGCCACGTATCGGCGGGAAGCCGCTCCGCGAGGTGGGCGGCCAGCACCCGGTACCCCTCCGCCGTGTAATGTGCGTCGCTGGGGCTGCGGTGGTACCGCGTCTGCTGCAGCGCTTGCGGGGCGCTGACCAGCGGGACGCCGTGCGCCGCCGCCCACGACCGCCAGTATTGCTGCCGCTCCGCGCCAATCCCGGCGCGGTAGATGTAGAAGATGACCTGTGGGCAGCCGTCGGTCGCGCGCTCGGCGATCGGGTCGAGGTACCACTCCTCCATCGTCCGGTTCGCCCGCTCGTCCAGGAACCGGCGCGTGCGTGCCCGTAGCACGTCCCGGTAGGAGCCGTTGTCGTCCGGCCGGCGATCGACGGATCGGCGCGCCGCCCGCTGGAGCGCGTACCGGACGCGGAACGACAGGACCTCCTCGCCGGGCCGGAACGTCACGATGACCGTGTCAGGCTCGTACAGCTCCATGCTCCGGTTGAACAGGTAGAGGTAGTCGCGCGCACCGGCGCCGGGCAGCCCCCGGTTCACGACGGTGATGGACCGGTTCGCGCGGTCCGACACCATCCCGGCCAGCCGGTACGGGTAGGTCCCGGTCGGCCGGACGCCCCCGCCCCAGGTGAACGAGTCGCCGATGATGAGGATGTCCGTATCGAACCCGGGCCGGTGCGTATGGTTGGCCACCGTCCGTACACGGCCGTCGGTCGCGCGCAGGATCTGCCGCGGCGCCCGGTCGTAGAAGCTGTCGTTGTACGCCGCTGTCGTCAGGTTCTGGGAGAACCGGAGCGGGACGACGGACGCGGCAGGGCCGTCCGCGCGGTGGCTGACTGTCTGGACGGTCAGCACCGCCACCCCGCCGACGAGGACGGCCACGACGCACCCGTAGAGGAGCCACGGCCACCCGGTGTCCCCTGTCACGCCCAGCCGTTGGCCGCCGCGGCTTTTATCCGTTCCGATACGGCCCGCGGCACCTGCAGCAACGTTGATAAACGTGCCGCGCCCACCGGGCGGACATTTTTATTGAGGCCCGGCCCAAATCGAGACATGGGATGGGTCAAGCGGACGTGGGACGCCGCTATGGCGCCGTTCACCGGTGAAACGCCGGAGGAAGCGGGGACAGGGTATCTGCTGTTCAACTGCGTGCTAGCGGCCGTGCTCGCTGCCGCGATCAGCCAGTCGGTGGACTTGGCGTTGTCCGGTCCGTCCTTGGCAGGCGTGTTTCTCGGCAGTATGGAGTTCATCTTCCGTGCCCTGTTTCAGTCCGTGCTCGCCGTGGTAGCGGCAGGGACATGGGTGCTTGTGATGGCCGTGCCCGCCAGGGCCGTGGCAGGTATCCCGCGGCAACAGGTGGTGGCCGCGATCGCGGGGTCCTCAGGACTGTTCGTGGTCGGAGCGGTGCTGCGGATACAGACGGTGGATGTATATGTGCCGCTGCCGCTGGACCTTGCCGGGACGGCCGTGTTCCTCTATGCGGTCCTCGTGCAGGCTGTATTACTCCGTCTATACGGCCGGCGTGACGCGCGGGAGGTGGCGATGGTGATGGCGGTGCCGGCAGCAGTGGCGGTGACGCTGGCAGTGACCGGGGTACCGGAGATGAGCCTGTTCCGTCTCATCGGCGATCTGTGGATGAGGATGGGCTAACGGAGCGGCCGTAAACCTGCCAAAGGTGCCGCACCCACCGCACGGTACGCGCCTCCCGTGCAGTACGGGAACGAGCCTGCACGTTTTAAGCGCGGCGTGCCCGTCTGGTCACATGGATGGCGAGGCATCCGCTCCGGGACCCCGCGCGGCACCCGGGACCATGCTGCTGACCGGTCTCACCGTGGCGGCCTCGCTGCTTGCCATGGCGGCCCCCCGCAGTGCAGCCGGGCTGGGGCTGCCGGCGACCCCGCGTGCGCTGGCCGGTGCACCGTGGACGCCGGTCACCGGGCTGTTCCTGCACGAGACGCTGCCCGCGCTGGTGGCGGTCGGCGGTATCCTCCTGCTGGTCGGCCGTCAGGTGGAGGCCGCGCTCGGCACGCGGACCTATCTGGCGCTGTACGGTGGTGTCGGGAGCCTTGCCGCCGTCATCCACGTGGTGGCGGGGGCGTCCCCGGTCATCTCCGGGGGCGTGCACACGCTGGGCGGGGCTGCAGCACTGGTCGGGGTGAGCGCGGCGGCGGCCGCGATGCGGATGCCGGTCCGGTGGCGGTGGTTCCATGTCGGTGCGCGGCCGTTCGCGGTCGTCGTCGCGGGGGTCACGGGTGCGGGGGCGGTCGTGCTGCTCCCGCATCACGGGAGCGTGGCGGTCGCCCATCTCACCGGCGCAGGCCTCGGGGCGGCGGCCGGACTGGCTGCGGATCGCCGGGCCCTGCGGTATATAAGGTAGGAGCGGCCACCTCACAGCATGTCGGCTGTGACGCGGCAAGGACTGTCGCTCCTCGTCCTCTGCGCACTGTTCGGCGGACTTGTTGCTGCCCCGTGTACGGCGTTCTGGCAGCCGGACCGGAAGCTGCAGATGGACGATAGTATCCAGTGGTTTACCACGTATGACCAGCAGACGGACACACAGACCATCGCGGTCGAACTGGAGTTCCGCGGGGACGCGACCAACTTCGGGATTACGTTCGCCTCGCCGTCAAAGCCGGACGTATACGATGTGGACCAGCAGCTGTTCCCGCAGCTCCGGGATATCACCCCGCGGCGGCCGGAGGATATCGATATCTTTGACGGATGGTTTACGCCAATAGCAGAGGCACAGGATTCAGGGGCGGGCGTGGACGTGGTCGAGGTGAAGGATGTCGGTGATTTCACCGCGACCGTCCTCCGCGCTAATTCCACATCGGCGCTGACCGGATGGCTGGACGATAACGGGTACGCGTACACGGAGGCGAACGTGGAGGCCTTCGACTACTACGTCGACAAGGACGGGTTCCACTTCATCGCGCTCAAGATTAACATGGACGAGGTCTCCTGCCTGCAGAACAAGGACCAGCGCGATCTCATGGGGCTGCTCCGCCGCGCGGACCCGCCGCTGAACGCGAAGGAGGGAGCCATCCTCGTTGACCAGGGTATCATGGACCCGCGCAGCTTCCAGGAACGGTTCCCGGACGCCGACCTGGACAGCGTTGATACCTCGTCCTGCTACATCCGCGGCAAGCTGAAGCCGTTCGCGGTCGACTACACGGTCGACCAGCCGACACTGTACACCCGTATCATGGGGCAGAACGCGAAGCCGATGGACATCACGCTGTACACCGCCGGCGACGTCCCCTGGTACGTGCCGGGGACCACCGTGCACTACAGCCAGCGGGTGGATCATAAGGATATGAACGAGGCGCCGGCAGCAGAGCCGTTTCTGAACGCCGGCGACTGGCTGACCCGGTCGACGATGACCATCGACTTCCGGAATGTCACGACAGATATCAGACTGCGGCCGGGCACCGACGCCCTCTCGATCGGCCGTGGCGACCGGCCCCGTGTCGTCAACGAGGAGCGTGTACAGGCCGGTACGGGGGTCAGACCTGACAACGGATACAACCCGCTCACATTCACACAGCCCGCGGACGCCCGCCCGGACGATATCGCACGCACAGTGTTCCTGGCCACCAGCGCGGTGCAGAACACGCTCGGTGACCTCGTCCGCGGCATCGCTCCGGCCATCATAGTCACCCTACTGCTGCCGCTGCTGGTTCTCGCCGCTCTCGTGGCAGAGCCTGCCACGGCACTCATCCTCCTTCCGGCCGCGGCACTCGGGCTACTATGGAGCCGCCGGCGAGCGCTGGAACACACAGCACTCGGCACCGCCGCAGCAGTCATCACTGTGCTCATCGGGGCCGCCGTGCTGGGCGCTCCGCCCGGGAACGAGGTCATGAACTCCCTCGTGGCCGTGATCGGCATGCCGGCCGCAGTTGCCGGTCTGCTGGCGTTCACCGGTAGCAGCCTTGCTGCACGGTATGAAGCCGTCCGGAAGGTCCAGCGACGGTACGACGCGATGAACCGGTGGCAGGGCGCCGCCACGGTCGCCGCCATCTGGGTGCCGGCCACGGCGGCCACGGTGGTGGCCGTGGACGCTGGACGGACGGGAGCGATCATCATCGGCGCAGCACTGTTCGGCGCAGCGGAATACACGGCTGTACGGTTCTGGCGGCCCCGGCTCCCGGCCGATGGCGACCGTCGAGCGCACAGCCTGAGCGACTGGCGGTACGTGGCTGGACTCCTGGTGCTCCTCAGCATCTTCACCGCAACGCTCCTGGCCGCCAATCCTGGGGTGGTCTGAGACCGCACCGTCGGGCCGCGCACAGATACATAAAACCAGCCGCACAGGTGAACGGCATGCCGGACGACGCGGACGCGGACTTCGCGGACACGCTGAACAGCATCGAGGAGCGGTGGCAGGACCGGTGGCGGGAGGAGCGGGTGTTCGAGGCGGACCCGAACGCGGACGACAAGTTCTACATCACGGTCGCGTACCCGTACCCGTCGGGCGGGATGCACGTCGGCCACGTCCGCACCTACACCCTGCCGGACGTGTTCGCCCGGTTCAAGCGGATGCAGGGCTACAACGT
>CAZAFX010000031.1:0-1171 GCA_964484895.1 uncultured archaeon
GAGCATCCGGACGCCATCCTGGTCGACCTGCCGGGCGGATCGCTGCCCGAGATGAAGCGCCTCTTCGCCGGCGGCGCGCCGGCGCTGATGCAGGAGTACGCCAGCGAGGGCTTCACCCCGGTCATCGTCGTGGCGATGAGCCCGCTGCTGGGCTCGGCGCGCTCGGTCAAGGAAGCCATCGACGAGTTCGGCACGGTTCCGGAGTACGTTGCGGTCAAGAACCTGGGCTTCGGCGACGCCGCCGATTTCGTCCTCTTCGACGGCTACACCGACCCCGAGACGGGCGAGGTCCGCGGCGGCAAGGGCAAGGCCGCGCTGGAGTGGATGGACGGCGCGGTGGTCGAGATGCCGTATCTGAAGTCGCGCACTTATGCCCTCATGGATCTCTACAGCATGAGCTTCTCGGGCGCGATCAGCGACCGGCGCCTGACGCGCGCCGATCGCAGCCGCGTGCAGCAGTGGGTGAAGAACTTCGACGAGGGGCTGGACAACGCCAAGTCCATCCTGGGCACCGGCTGACATCCGGTGCACGCCGCGGCGGGTCGCGTGTCCGGATCGCGCCCTCCGCCGCGGACCGTGCCCGTGCCACCTGCATCAGGCTCCATCACAAAAACATGAAAAGCTACCCCGGTTGTCGGCGGCGTGCGGCTGTGCAGCGATGGTGTGCGGTGCACATAGTGGCGCACCCGGCCGGCGGCGCGTCGCGTCCGGCGCCGCTTTGACAAACGGGGAGGTTTCATGACCGACGTATCCATGAGCCGGCGGGTGCCGGCGCCCGCCGACGATGTTTGGGAACTGGTGGGCGACTTTTTCAAGCTGGCCGACTGGCACCCGGCCGTGACCTCGAGCGAGCCCGACGGGAGCCAGCGCACGCGCCGGCTCACGCTGGGCGACGGCAGCCAGATCGTCGAGGAACTCGTCAGCAACGACGACGGCAGCCGCACCTACACCTACTCGATCGTCCACCCGGGCCCATTGCCGGTGAAGAACTATCAAGGCACCATTCACGTGGAGGCCGACGGCGAAGAAGCGGTCGTCACCTGGTCGGGCAGCTTCGACCCCGTGGGCGAAGCCGAAACGGCGCAGCAGGCCCTGCAGGACGTCTACGCCGCGGGGCTGGACAATTTGCGCAAGCTTTTTTCGCGCTGAGGCGCCCCCCGGCGCCGTGCGC
>CAZAFX010000031.1:1181-10965 GCA_964484895.1 uncultured archaeon
GACGGAGCCGTCCTCGGACACACGAGGCTCCGCGCGGCGCCGGGACCGCCCGCGAACGCTGACTCCGGCTTTGGAACGGGTGGCAGGTGGACGCATGTGCAACGTGATCGCGGGCCAGGATCCGAGCACGTACGCCTACAAGACCCGCTCGGTGCGCTTGGGCGGGCATGCAACCAGCATCCGCCTGGAAGCGCAGTTCTGGACCATACTGGACGAGATCGCGGCCGAGCAGGACATGTCCACACCGCAGTTCCTGGCGAAACTGTACGACGAGGCGCTGGAGATCCACAACGCGGTGGAGTACGGCCTCGCCGGCGCCATCGTCTCGGAGGACTACCGGAAGCAGCGCCGGTACCGGAACGAGGCCGAGGTCGGCCTCGCGTACGCCAACCTCCCCTCAATCGGTGCGGAGGTCCACCTCCCGTTCGGCGGCGTCAAGCGCTCCGGGTCCGGCATCCCGGCGGGCAAGGACATCATCCGCGCCGTCACCCACCGCATGGCGTGGACGGTCAACCACGAGGACGAGATCGAGATGGCGCAGGGCCTCTCCGCCGACATCTTCCGCGGCGACGACTAGCCCCTCGTCGCAGCCCGAACCCGGCCTGCCGCACCACCCGCCCACACAGGCCGTAATACGGCGTAATACGCGGCAGGTATTAAAGGCGGCGGGTATAAACAGGCGGTAATGCTGCCGGCCTCCCGCCACGCCACGGCCGCCCTCCTCGTCCTCCTCACGGTCTTCGTCGGGCTCGCCGCGGCGCACACCAGCAACGAGGCCGGCCGGTTCGTGTTCCAGTTCGATGACGGCTACGACAACACCTCCTCGACCTATCCGTGCGGAGAGCCGGATACCGGAGACTGCGCCCTTGAACGGGCCGCGTTCATCAACGAGACGGGATATTTACGGAATGTCTCTGGAGGGGGGACCGCACGCTCATATAATGTGACCGGGCCAAATGGAGAGTTCATTGCACGGGGAGAGGGTATCCAAGGAGCTAGTGGGCCATATCCAATTAATCTTAGTATCGCTAACGCGACGGTGGAGGGGCGGTATGAGATTTGGAATATTTCCTCACCGCTTGGGAGCGGTAATAATATCCACAAGCATATCGACCTGCTTGACGCGAACAACTCGAATGTGACCGGCCGCATCCTGATTCCGCCGCAGGTGTCCTTGACGGGGACGCCGACGGTGTCGCTGTACTGGTGGGAAAACCGGTCGGAGCGGGCGACGAACGGGTATAAAATCAATATCACGCAGCCGGTGGCGTGGGATGGGCCGAATGTCGGTCCGGCGTCGGAGGAGTACCTGTACCAGGTGAACTTCTCGGACCGGGTGGACGAGGACCGGTATTTCATCGGTGTGGATGGCGACGGTATCGCGGAGACGACGGCCGGTTCGCGGGCGGTTGCTGTCGAGAGCGAGTTCGAGTCGCTGCCGTCGGTCGCGTCGCCACGTATCAACGATTTCTTCCGGTTCCGGACGCCGGTGCGGTTCAACGCGACGGTGGTGTGGGCGAGCAACGGGTCTGCGGTCGGCGACATAGAACTCCGGATGCGGACGAAGTGCGGGGAGACGCCGCGGTGTCCGAACCCGAACCTGCCGGGCTTCTTCCGGTACAAGCCGCCGTCGGTGACGAACACGACGAACGTCACGCCGTCGGTGCCGCATCATGATGGGGATGAGGTGTATTTCACCGGGCTGGCGAACGTGACGGAGGGCTTCGGTGGGCCGTCCTACGACATCAGGGTGACTGATAACAGCCTTGCGCGGACGCAGGTGGACGGGTTCCGGGGCGCGGACTTCCGGTGGAAGGGTGATGGCCCGGACGGGTGGCAGAGCTACGATGCGGCGCGCGGGAACATCACGGTGACGCCGTGGACCGGCAGTATCAACGGGTCGATTGTGGGTGCGGACGACGCCGGGTATGTGCTGGTGGCGTTCCCCGGGTCGGCCACCATCGAGGGTGAGGGGACGCGGTACGTGTCCGTGGTGGACAACCGCAGCAACCTGTCGATGGGGCCGCTGCCGAACGGGACGTACTCGCTGTTCGCCGCCCAGTTCACGGGCGGTGGTGCGCCGGTGACCACGTCCCAGAGCGTGACCGTGCGGACAGGGGAGACGGCGACGGTGGATATGGAGATCCCGACGCTGGTGAACCTGACCGGGAACGTCACCGACGGGCCGGGGCCGAACGCGCGGCCGGTCGGGGATGCTAGGGTGACGGTGGAGAACGAATCGCAGCAGCGGTTCTTCAGCGCCCGGACGAAAAAGAGCGGTGCGTACCGGATGCGTGTGGTGAACGAGACGAACTACACCGTGACGGTGGTGCCGCCGTTCGACAGCGACTATACGCAGAACAGCACCGATGTGGCGGTCGACGGAGCGACCGTGCGGAACGTGACCCTGTCGGGCGGCGCGACCATGTACGGCTACGTGAAGGACGGGTCGGGCAGCGTGGTGCCGCGGGCAGCGGTCGAGGTCACGAACTTCTCGCAGCGCGTCTTCAAGTTCGACCAGGTCGGACAGAACGGCCGGTACAACGTGTCCGGGCTGACGCGCGGTATCAACTACACTGTGGAGGCCTCGACCGCTGACGGCCGGAACAGCACGAAGACGCTGCTGCCGGCGGGTGCAGACCGCACGATGCAGAACATCACGGTGGCGCGGCAGCGGGCGAACTACACAGGGAACGTGACGGATGGCTCCGGCCCGGTCAACGCGACTGTGACCGTGCTGAACCAGGGCAACGGCAGCCGTATCCAGACAGAGACCAATATGAGCGGCGGGTTCGCGTTCGGCGGCCTTCCCCAAGGCACCTACTTCAGGGTTGCGGTGGAACCCGATGATACCGGCCTGGCGCGGGCGTCCCGGACGTTCAGGCTCTCCGGCAACCTCGACCAGACCATCGCGCTGTCCCGGCAGACCGGTATCTCCGGCCATACCACCTTTTCGAACGGCACGGCCGTGTCTGGGGTCAGCGTGTACGCGAGCAATCCTCGCCGCGACAGCTTCGGGTACACCCGGTCCGGCCCGGACGGCTCCTACCGCTTGGACGTGAAGAACGTGAGCCACGACGTGGACGTGTTCAAGGCCGGGTATCCGCTGAACGAGACGAACGTGTCGGCTGAGCCGGGCGGCGTGACGCAGGACCTTATCGTGCCGTTGGGCGAGAACCTGTCCGGGCATATCACGCAGAACGGGAAGATTCTGCAGGCAGATGGGTCCATCGGGGTGTACAACTTCTCCGCGAACTCGTTCGGGTTCACGGATATCGATAACGGGGCATACAGCTTCGATGGGCTGAAGAACGCCAGCCACAACGTCTGGATCAACGTGGACCGGGAGGCGGTCGACGTCCAGACAACGACGGTTGGCTGGCGATCGGTGACCGGGCCGGCCGGCCACAACGTCTCCGTTCCCGGCAACAAGGGCCAGCGGTTGAACGTGACGGTGGTCAACGGGAACGGCGCACCGGTGGCGAGCGCCACGGTGCGGACGCCTGGGCTGGAGCGGGAGACGAACGAGAACGGGACGGCAGCGTTCCCGAACCGGACGGCAGCCAGCACGATTCCGGTGGCAGCGAACAAGGAGGGCTACCGTGGCACCATCAGGTCCGTCGACATCGGCACCCCGTGTACAGGGCAGGGCTGCCAGGTGCGCGTCCCCAAGACCAAGGCGCTGAACGGCTCGTCGTTCACAGATGACCCGCTGACGATCACGAACATCCAGGAGCTTGAGGCGACGGTCAACCTGACGAATGCGACCGGCGGGAACGTGAGCGACGCGTCGGTCGTGTTCAGCGCGAACGCGACAGACATCTCCCTCTCCGGCGGCGCGGTGACCGATGATGCGGGTGAGGCGACGGTGTCCGGTCTCGGGGTGGGCGGGTTCCTCGTCACTGCCGCCAGTAACAGCACCGCGTACACGGCCACCACACAGCTTCGGAACGGCGGCAGCAAGACGCTGGATGTCGGCCCGTTCAGCCTCTTCTATGAGGTGAGCAAGCCGTGAAACGGGCGGCGGTCCTCGTCGCCCTCGCCCTGCTGGCCTCCACCGGTGCAGCGGTCACGGCGTCCATCCAGCCGTCCAGCCCGTCAGATATCACGCTGGATAGTGGGAACGATTACGAGGTGTTCGCGGAGTTCGATGGGACCGGGTCTACGGACGTGACAACCTACACGTGGAACCTCGTGGACACGGACCAGTCAGATACCGGGCCGACCGCGAACTTCACGTTCGACCGGACGGTCGCCGCGTCCAACACCATCCGACTCACCGCGTCCAACGCGACCGACAGCGACACCGCCGAGGTCACGCAGGTGGTCCACGACGTGCCGACCATCGACAGCACGTCCCACAGCCCGTCGAACCCGTCCACCGGGTCGAGCGTCACGTTCGACGTATCCACGACGAACAGCTTCGACGGCCCGCTCAACTATTCATGGACGTACTCCGGAACGACGAAATACGGGTCGTCCGCCGCGTTCAGCTTCTCCAGCGGCGGGGACAAGGATGTCACCCTGACCGTCGAGGACGCCGCCGGGAACACGGCGTCCGCCACCGAGACCGTGTCCGTCCAGAGCGATGACAGCGACGGCGGCGACAGCGGTGACGGTGGCGGTGGTGGTACGGGCGGCGGTGGTGGCGGCGGACTCAGCCTGCCGCAGGAGGCTGCCGTCGACCTGACGCGGACCGCTGACCGGTTCCAGGTCACGGTGTCGAACGCCAAGGCCAACACCACGGTCGATATCACCCTGTTCCGGAACATGACCGACGACGAGCCCGGCGTGGGCGTCGACCGCGTCACCATCGGGGTGAAGAAGGACGGCGACTACCGGGTCAACGTCTCCAGCCACCGCGACCCGCCGGCCGGTGCATCCGCGTTCGCCGACGAGAACGCGTCCGCCGCCCGCGGCTACCTGCAGATCGACGCGGACCGCGGCGATGCCGATATCGAGAACGCGACCGTCCGGTTCCGCGTGAACAGGAGCCGGCTCGCGACCGGCGACCCCGCCAACGTCCGTCTCCACCGCTACAGCGATGGATGGACGGCGCTGCCGACCACGCACGTCGCCGAGGAGGCGCAGTACCACGTCTTCGAGGCGGAGACCCCGGGCTTCTCCACGTTCGCCGTCGTCGAACAGCAGCCGAACGTCTCCGTCGTCGACCGATCGCTGGACGCAGCCACCGTGGAGACGGGCGGTACCGTGTCGGCGACCGTCACCCTCCGCAACACCGGGAGCGCCGCCGGGACCGAGACCGTGACCCTGACGGTCGCCGGCGAGACCACGACCCGCGACGTGACCGTCGCTGCTGGCGCCACGGAGCAGGTCACGCTGTCCGTCACCGCACCCGGTGCGGGGAACTACACCGCCAGCGTGAACGGCGCGGACATCGGCGCCGTGACCGTGCAGCGGTCGCCCGACGACGGCCAAGAGGGTGACGGCGGCGGAGGCATCCCGGTCATCCCCATCGCCGCCGCGCTCCTCGTCGTGGCCGTGCTCGCGCTCGGCTACGTGTTCCGGGACACACTTCAGGAGAAGCTGGCCGCACTGGGCGGGGACGACGAGCCCGGGTACAGCACGGAGCTCGGCCCGGTCCGGGGCGGCGACCGCCGCGAACAGTGAACCTCTGTCTAGGACTGCTCCGCCAGCACCATCCGGTAGTCCAGGCCGCCGTCGTAGTCCTGCACCGGCGCGCTGTCGACCACTGAGAAGCCTGCCTCCCGAAGCAGCTGCAGCGTCTTTTCCGGCGGCCACGCGCTCCAAGCCACCGTCCCGCCCGCGAACGCGTCCTCCGCCGGCACCTGTTCCTCCTCGCTCACGGTGACGAGGAACCGGCCGCTGTCCCGCAGCAGCTCCGCCACGGCCGCGAAGAACGCGGCGTGCCGGTCCCGGTGGAGATGCACCAGCGCGTACAGGCACAGCGCGGCGTCGAACCGGCCGTCAACCGGTGGATCCTCCATCGTGCCACGGATGAACGTGGCATCCGCCACCAGCTCCCGCGCCCGCTCCACGTGCTGCTCGACGAGGTCGACACCGACCACTTTGCAGCCCCGGTCGGCGAGCGCGGCGGCGAACGGGACACCGGTCCCGCAGCCCAGGTCAAGCACGCGTCCGTCCGGCAGCCGGTCGAGGAACCGTGCCTCGACATCGTGCAGGTTGCGGTCGCTGCGGCAGTGGCCGTGGTGGTCGCCCTCCCGGTAGCCCTGCCGCGTCCGCTCCCGTACTGCGTCTGGGTCCATGCCCGCACCGGGGGCGGACCAATCTTTTATGCGGTCAGGTGGCGGTGCGGACCGCGTCCGGGACGGCCGCCGCCACGCGGTCGATGATCGCCTCGTCGACGTTGACAGGGAGCAGGAACCGGATTGCCGGGTTGAAGTTGTCGTGGCCGCAGCCGGCGGTCAGGATGTCGTGCTCGGTGTACAGCTCCTCCAGTACGGCGTCCCGTGCCGCAGCCGTCTCGAACTCGATGCCGCGGAACAGCCCGATCCCGCGCTCGTCCACGACGGCGTCGTGGCCGGTGAGGCCGCTCCAGGCGTCGGCCAGCCGGTCGCCCATCGCCGCGGCGTGGTCTAGGTAGTCGTTGTCCTGGATGACTTCGATGGTCTTCAGGGCGGCGAAACACTCCTTCGGGTTGCCGCCGAACGTCCCGGAGTGTTTCCCGGTCTCCTCGGTCGCGTACTCGTCCCGGATGAGGGAGGCGCCGAACGGTGTGACGCCGCCGGAGAACGCCTTTGCGACGCTGATCATGTCCGGCTGGATGTCGAACTGCTGGCAGGAGAACCAGGACCCGGTCCGCAGGGAGGCCTGGACCTCGTCCGCGATGAGCGGGATGTCGTGGTCCGCCGTGATCTCCCGGACGCCCGGCAGGAACTCCGGGTGCGGGACGGTGTAGCCGCCCTCCCCCTGCACCGGCTCGACGATGACCGCGTTCACGTTGTCCGGGCCCTCGCGGGCGATGACCTGCCGGAGCTCGTCCAGGACCGCCGCGACGTCGTCTCCCGGTTCAGCGTACGGGACCGGGAAGGTGCGGAACAGCGAGTTGTATCCCTCCGTGTGGGCGGCCTTCGAGAAGTTACAGGACAGCGCGAGCGATGTGCGGCCGTGGAAGGCGTTGTGGAACCCGATGTAGGTGTTCCCGCCCCGGTGGAGCTGGGCCGCCTTGAGACAGCCGCGTTCCACGGCCTCGCTGCCCGAGTTACAGAAATACGTCTTGATATCACCGCGCCCGGTATCGCCCGGGTAGATGCGGGAGAACGTTTCCGCCAGCTCCTGCTGCAGCGGGTGGAAGATGTCGTTGCCCGCCGTCATCTTGGGGATTTCGTCCGCGTAGAACTGCTCCATCGCCGCCAGCATCGCCTCGTTGTTGTGGCCCAGCGGCGCCGTACCGACCTGGGCTGTCCCGTCGACCACCCATTTCGCCTCCTCGCCTGGCCGCCGGACCCGCGCCTCGGCGCCGTCTCCAGCCTCGACGATGATCTCCTCCCGCGTCGTCGGCAGCAGCACCTGCCGGTACTCGTCCAGCTCGTCGGACCCGCCCAGCAGCTCCTTCACCCGGTCAAGCATGCCACATGCTGGGCGTACCCGGTTAAAGAATCCTCCGGTCACTGCCCGAGCAGCTCCACGAGCAGCGCCTTCTGCGTGTGCAGCCGGTTCTCGGCCTGGTCGTAGACGATGGACGTGTCGCTGTCCAGCACCGCGGAGGTCACCTCCTCGCCGCGGTGCGCCGGCAGCGGATGCATGAACACCGCGCCGTCCGTCCGGTCCATGAGCGCCGCATCCACCTGGAACGGGGCGAACGCCTCCCGCCGCTCCGCCTCGTTCTCGTCACCCATCGACACCCAGACATCGGTGTAGACGACGTCCGCGTCCTGCACGGCGTCCGCGGGGTCGTGGACGATGTCAACGGCGCCGGTGCTCCGGTCACGGGCCGCCACCACGATGTCATCGTCGGGCTCGTACCCTGCCGGACACGCGACGGTGACGTCCATGTCGAACAGGCTGCAAATCTGCACCAGCGAGTGCGCGACGTTGTTCCCGTCGCCCACGTAGACAACCCGCCCGGTCCCGGGGGCGATGCCGTGTTCCCGCATCGTGAACAGGTCGGCGAGGGCCTGGCAGGGGTGTAGTTTATCGGTCAGCCCGTTGATGACCGGCACGTCGGCGTGCTCGGCCAGTGCCGCCACGTGCTCGTGGTCGAACAGCCGCGCCATGATGCCGTCCACGTACCGGGACAGCACTTTGGCCGTGTCCTTCTCGGTCTCACCCCGGCTCATCTGGGACTGCTCGACGGCGAAGTAGATGCCGTGCCCGCCGAGCTGGGTCATCCCGGCCTCGAACGACGTCCGGGTCCGGGTGGACGGCTTCGCAAAGATCATATGCAGCGTCTGCTGCTGGAGCGCGTCCCCGTACGCGCCTGGATCGTCCTTCACCGCCGTGGCGGTCTCGAACACCTGTTTGATGAAGCTGCGGTCGTGGTCGCCGATATCGATGAAGTCCGTCATGGTGCCACCTGCGTCCCGGCGTCCCCGGCCGCCGCCTCGGCGACCCGGTCCACCGCCGTGATGACTGCCCGTTCGCCGCCCTCCTCGATAAACTGGATACACGCCTCCACCTTCGGCTGCATACTCCCCTCCCCGAACGCGCCATCCTCCACCAGCGCCCGCAGCTCGTCCGGCGTCGCCGCCTCGATTGCCTCCTCGTCATCCGTCCCGTAGCCCCGGTACGCGTACGGCACGTCGGTCGCCAGCACGAGCAGGTCGGCGTCCACGTCCCGCGCCACCATGGCCGCGGCCCGGTCCTTGTCCACCACGGCGTCAACCCCTCGCAGCCCGTCGTCCTCCACGACAGGGATGCCGCCCCCGCCCGCGCAGACGACGAGGTGGCCGGCATCCACCATGTCTTGGATCTCGTCTGCCTCCACGATGCGCTGTGGATCGGGCGACGGGACGACGCGGCGGTACGTGCCGTCCGCCACCTCCGTCACGGTGAACGGCTTTTCGTCCGCCTCGTCCGCGCTGTACCGCGGACCGACCGGCTTCGTCGGGTCGTCGAACGCCGGGTCGTCGCCGTCCACCACGGTCTGCGTCACGACGGAGAGCACCCGCCGTCCTTGCGGCGTGGCGTCGTCCACCGCCTGCTGGACCATGTATCCGATCTGGCCCTGGGTCGCCGCCACCAGGCCATCGAGCCCGTGCGACGTCGTGCCGCACTCCTCCTGCTGTAGCAGGAGTTCGCCGACCTGGGGCCCGTTCCCGTGCGTCAGCACCAGCTCGTGCCCCGCGTCGACGAGTGCTGCGAGGATCTCACCGGTCTCCCGCACCGTCCGCCACTGCTCTGCCACGTCGGCGTCGGCTGGCGCCAGTGCGTTCCCGCCCAGTCCGATGATGGTCCGCATGGAACAGTGTATGCGTCCCGCTGGCTTAAAGGCACACCGGTCCGCGGCGGCGCTCAGCCCGTGCGGGGACGCCCGGTGCCTGTCGGTACGGCGGCTCCGCAGGAGGGGTTTTTTATACGGGAGGGCCTAAGCTCTCTTTCAAGGATGGCCGGCGTCGTCCGGCCTGTGCGGTGATCTGTGGATGGGTGATGAGGCACGCGACGGGGAGTTCGTGGATACAGGAGAGGGAGAGGTCGACCTGGTGTACGGGCCGGACGATGCATCCGATTCCCTCCGGGATACGGTGCTGTACACGCTTCAATGGCTGTTCATCGGGTTCTACCCCGTCGTGTGGGGGTTCGCTATCGTCGGGCTGGGAATCGGCCTGACCGATGCGGAGCT
>CAZAFX010000032.1:0-4004 GCA_964484895.1 uncultured archaeon
CCGTCATGCCCGACCAGCGGGAGGAGGTAGTCCTCGAGCGAGCCGGTCATGGACCGGGCGGCCGCGCGGTACGAGGGTGCTGACATAGGGGTGATTGTTGCTCGGCCATGTTTTTTGCCGGTTTTCATGGACGTGCGTGCGGTGAAACCACGGAACGGCGAACGTTTCCGGTGGCCGGGCGGCAGGTGGCGGCGGGGACGTGGACGGTCGTTCGGCACCGTCGCTGGCGGGTGCGGCTGGCCGGTGGACCGGGAACGTAACGGATTTATACGAGGCCGCGGTGCTGTTGGGACGGTGGATGCCATGAGCGTGGACGAGGATGCTGGCGACGTGCTGGAGTACCTGTACCTGAAACAGGAGACGCCGGTTGACGCGTCCGAAATCTTCGCCGCGTCCGACCTGTCGCACGACGCGGTGCGGGATGCGCTCGATCGGCTGGAGGACAAGCTGCTGGTCGAGGTCGGTGTGAAGCCCGAGGGGGGCGGCTACGAGGACGTGTCACTGACCGCGGAAGGCCTCGACACCATCGAGGACGAGGGCGCGTTCATCGAGGCGTTCGGCACGCCGCTCGACCTGAACCGGATCGCGCGCGAGTGGGGGAGCGACTGACTACAGGGTGAACGCGAGCAGCCCGATTCCGAAGAACAGGGCGAGCGCGGCGAGGTGGAGCGCCGCTCGCACAGACGGGAGGGTCGCCCAGCTGCTGCCGGCCGCGTCCAGGTAGTCGATCATGTAGCCCGCGAACGTGGCGGCGGACAGCGCGACGCCGACGATGATGAGCAGCTTCCCGGCCGCGGTGAACCGGAGGAGGAGTGCGGCGAGGGCGGCGAACTGGATGTTCAGCGCCCACTTGGCACGGGGGCCCGGCTCCAGCCAGTCCGTGCCCGTCGTCCCGCCGCGGCTGTGCAGTGCGGCGGCGAGGAGACCGGCGGCGGCGAACGCCGGGTAGAGCAGGAGAAGGACGAGGTACGCGACGTGGATGTCCACCCATGTCACCGTCGCGACCGCGAGCACGAGGATGGTGATGCGGTCGACGGCCTGGTCGAGCCGGGCGCCGATCCAGGTCTCTTGGTCGCGCCACCGGGCGACGCGGCCATCCAGCGGGTCGGTGACGAACGCGAGCGCGAAGAACCAGAGGCGGAGCGGCGAGTCGAGGAACGCCACGAACAGGGCCGTCCACACCAGCCGGGAGAGCGTGATGATGTTGGGCAGCAGCATGAGCTGCCGGGCGGTCCTGCGCCAGTCCATGCACCCCGTCTTGCGCCCGATGGTTTAAAATGGCCGTGTCAGCCGTCCCGGTACGGGACGAACCGGACGCGGCCGTGCTGCGTCGTGTCGCCGGTGGCGGCGTCGTGCCGGGTGAGCGCCTGTGCGTGGCCGCGGGTCTGCACCGGGGCCACCAGGACGCCGTCGTCGGTGAGGGCCGGCAGCCCGCGGTCGATGGCGTCGATGGCGCACGAGTAGAGGATGCGGTCGAACGTGCCGTCGACGGCGTCGATACCGCTTCCCTGCACCACGTCGACGGTGTCCGGCAGCCGGTCGCGGGCCGTGTCGGCGAGAGCGGGGTCGAGCTCCACCCCGACGACGCGGGCGTCCGTCAGGTGGGCGAGGACGGCGAGCTGGTAGCCGGAGCCGGCCCCGATCTCCAGGACGGTGCTGTCCGGCTGCACGTCCAGCAGCTCCGTGCTGGCGGCGACCATGTGGGGTGCGGAGATGGTGGCGTCGGCGCCGATGGGGAGCGGCCGGTCCGTGTAGGCGTCGGTGCGGTGCGAGTCGGGGACGAACCGGGCGCGGTCGACGCTGCTGAACGCGTCTGCGACGCGGTCGCTGTGGATGTGGCCGCGGGCGACGAGGTGGTCGACGAGGGCGTCGTTCGACTCCATCAGAACGTGAGGAACGGGCCGAGCGCGCTGCTGATGAGGCGTTTCGCGTCGTCCCGGGTCGTGGCGTGGATGGCGGTGTGGCCGTCGGTCTGCTCGACGTGCCAGTCGTACTTGGCGTGCTCCAGGGTGAACGTGTACTCCGTGAGCCAGGCGCCGAACGGGAGGTGGAAGTCGAGGTACTTGGACCGGTGGGGGAGGTACAGGTCGATGGTGACACCGTCCTCCGTCAGCGTCTTCGATGACTTGGCGACCGCGCGGCTGCGTTCCTGCATCTCGTCGAGCGCGTCGAACAGCCGGGTGAGGTCCCGCTTCACACCGCGCATCGTGGCGACGATCTTCGTGGTCGTGATCGTCGCGGTCTCGTCGTCCGCCTCCAGCGTGACCGTGAAGTGGTCGCCGATGTTCGCCTTCAGCGTCTTCGACGTGTTGGTCTCGATGTCCACGTCCTCGTATCCCTCGAGCAGCACGCTCTTCAGCTCCTCCCGCACGTTCTCGAACTCCATGTCCAGGGCGTACGTCTCCTCCACCTGCGCCATCACCTCCGAGTTGATGAGCGTATGCCACAGCACCGTGAGCCGGCTGAACAGGCCGAGCCGGTGCTCGAGGAACGCCCCGACCACGAACACCAGGGCGCCGATGCCAACGGTGGACGGCGTCACTGCCATACCCCCGTGCTGGTGGCCGCTCATTTAAGGCGGTTACGCGGACGCGGCCCCGTCCACCAGCCGCGCCAGGTCGGTCACCGTGTCCTCGTGCACCACGCCGTTGCAGAACACCACCGGGTACAGCGCCGGGCGGTCGTCCCGCTCCATCAGCAGCAGGTAGGTGTCGTCGTCCTGCACCGAGCCCGCCACGGCCGTCTCCCCGTCGGCGGCGACGCGCGCGGACAGCACGAGCTGCTCACCAGGCGCCGGCGCATCCACCACGTCGCGGGCGAACGTGCCGTACAGCAGCTCGCTGTACTGCGCCGGCATCAGCCCCCGGTCCGCCACGACGGACGCGGGCTCGCCCTGTACCGTCACCGCGGTGTCGCGCGCCGTGGCGTAGCTGGCGAGCCGGTCCACCACCGCGTCCAGGTCCTGCGTGGTCACGGCCGCGTCCAGCTCCGCGTGCAGGCTGTGCGTCGGGCTGTAGACGCGGTCGCGGAACACGTGGTCCATCATCTCCGGGAACCGGTCCATGTACCGGTCGCGGTCGGGCGTGCCCGTCAGCAGATCGACGTCGTCCAGGAATGCCGCGTACCGGTCCTCGAGCGCGTCGCGGTCCGGCCGCGCGTCCAGCGGGTCCCACGGCTGCTCGCCGTACTCCTGCACGTCGTACAGCCGCACCCGGTCCGTCTCCACGGCCGGGACCACGTCCGTGTCCGGGCCGATGCGGGCGTACAGCTCGTCGAACGCCGCATCGACCGCCTCGTCCAAGTCCATGCCACCGGTGCGGGGTGCGAGCTTCAAATACCACAGCCTGAAAACCGTCGGGGCTAAGGGGCCCGGCATGGACGACGGGCTGCTGATGGCGTGGCAGGACCACCCGGACACGTACACCGAGACGGACGCGTACCGGACGGCGCGGGACGCCGTCGTCGACCGGCTGCGGGACGACCCGTCGCTGCACCCGCCGGACGAGCTGTACCCTGTCGTGGCGGAGTACACGGGCGTGGACGGCGTGCCGCGGGATCCGTGGGACCTGCTGTGGGCGATGCACGTCGTCGAGGATGCCGTGGACGTTGTCTGGGAGGAGCAGCCGTCCGCCGACCCGACCGCAGCCCAGCTCGGCTACGATGTGACCGGGATGTACTACGCCATCGACCCTGACGCCGTCATCACGGAGTGATGTGCTCGCTCCGCACCGTTCCGTCCTCGTACGTCATGTATTCCGTCTCCTCGAGTACGCCGTCCTCGCTGTAATGGTCAATGCATGCCGTGGCACGGTCATCAAGATCGCTCTCCGCGTCCTCCAGACAGACATCAATCTCCGCGAGCGCGTCGTCGTCCCCGGTCATCATTTGGAAGCTGACGACGTACCTGTCGCCGCCGTGCTCCGTCGGTTGCCGGATGACATCGACGTTTCCGGGCCGGTACGCCGTCTCGTCGCGGAAGTGGTCACGCAACGCTCGGTACCCAT
>CAZAFX010000032.1:4014-10911 GCA_964484895.1 uncultured archaeon
ATGTGCAGCGGAGATGAGTTCCTTCCGCTCCGGGCCGACCACCGGCTCAAGCTCAGCAACGCTCATGCGTGGTGTATAGCACGTCCTGCTTTTATGCGTTGTGCATAAGGGAGGAGGGAGGGGCGGCTGTACAGGGGATAGAAACCGCTGTCAGCCGCCACATGAATACTGTGCTACACGAACTCGATACCGAGCTCCTGCTCGATCTCCTTCTCGTACTCCTCGCGGTAGGTCTCCTCCGGCCCGAAAATCTGCGGGGAGCTGACGCCCGTGACGATGATCATGCTGCGGAGCGACTCACCGAGCTCCTCAAGCACCTGCGCGCCCCAGATGACCTTCGCCGTGTCGTCAAGCTTCTCGCTGACCGCGGTCACGACCTCCTGCGCCTCGCTGAGGGAGAGGTCACTGCCGCCGGACACGTTGATGAGCGCGCCGTCGCCGCCCTGAATGTCCACGTCCAGCAGCGGGTTGCTGAGCGCCTTCTGCACCGCCTCACGGGCGCGGCTCTCCGTGTCGGACTGGCCCATGCCGATCATGGCGATGCCGCCCTCGCCCATGACCGCGCGGATGTCCGCGAAGTCCAGGTTGACGAGGCCCGGCTTCGTCACCAGCTCCGTCACACCCTTGACCGCGTTGACGAGGATCTCGTCCGCGATCTTGAACGCCGTGTTCAGCGAGACGTCCGGCACGATCTCCAGCAGCTTGTCGTTCGGGATGACGATGAGCGTGTCGACCGTGGACTCAAGCCGCTCGAGGCCCTTGCGGGCGTTCTCCTCGCGCTGCTGCCCCTCCATCCGGAACGGCAGCGTCACGATGCCCACGGTCAGGGCGCCCTGCTTCTTGGCGGTCTCCGCGATGACCGGCGCCGACCCAGTGCCGGTGCCACCGCCGAGGCCGCACGTGATGAATACCATGTCAGAATCGGCGAGCGACCGCTTCAGCTTGTCCTTGTCCTCGTTCGCCGACTCCTCACCCACGGACGGGTCCGCACCCGCGCCGAGGCCGTTCGTCAGCTCCTTCCCGATCAGGATCTTCTCGTCCGCGTCCGCGTATAGCAGGTCCTGCGCGTCCGTGTTGACCGCGACCGTCTCCGCGCCCGCGATACCGACCTGCACCAGGCGGGAGATGGTGTTGTTGCCGGCGCCGCCCGTGCCGACCACCTTGATATTCGCCTTCCGGTCCTCGATAAGCTGGCGGAGCTCCTCATCCGCGTCGTGGTTGCCCGCCTCCTGTGTTGGGATGTCCTCCTCGCCGTCCTCGTTCTTCCGCTCCTCGATGATATCCTCCATTGTAGCGTCCCTCGCGTCAGCCTCTGCGCCCGGGTTGCGGACAAAACATTATATAAATGAAGCCGGGACCCCGCTGAAAACCCGTTTTTACTGTCCGGTAGTGGCTGTGTCACGCGTCGACGGTGACATCGTCCAGGACCGCCACCCGCTCCAGCTCCTCGCGCACCCGGTCCACCGCCGCGTCCGTCACGCCGTCCGGCAGCTGCACCGTCGCTTCCCCGTCCTCCACGGACACGTCAGCCTCCTCCAGGCCATAGTAGTCAAGCACCGCCCGCACCGCGTCCACGGGGTCGTCCACCGCGGACAGGACCTCCACGTCGTACTCCAGCGTCTTCCCGGCCATCGGGTGGTTGAAGTCGACGCGCACACGGCCCGACGAGGCGGACACGATCTTGCCACGGCGACCGTCCACCTCCACCACGACGCCGCGCCGCGGCTCTACGCCGTGGTCGTCGAACTCGCGGCGGCTGAACGTCTCCACCGCATCGCTCTCCCGCTCCCCGAAACCGTCCTCCGGATTGACGGTCACGGTGCGCTCGTCGCCCGGCGCCATCTCCCGGAGCGCGTCCTCCAGGCCGGGGATGACGTGGCCGGCACCGACCAGCACGTCCACCGGGCCGAGATCCACCTCCTCACCGACCTCATCCGCAGCATCCGCCTCCGGGTCGGTCAGGTCGAAGACGTCGCCGGAGTCCTTCACCCGGCCGACGTAGTGCACCCTGACGACCGTGCCGTCGTCCACCATGCAGCCGGCCTGCCGTGCAACATATAAAAGCCTGCGGCGGCGCGGCCCGTGTATGCCGATCAGGACCATCGCCAAGGTGTTCTCCGACAGGGACTGGCGCGACGACCTGGACGAGGACCTCGTGAACAAGCTGGAGAAGCTGGTGAACCGCACCAAGTCGTACGAGGACGCCTACAAGCAGGCGGACGACCCGGCGCTCGCCCAGCTCTGGGTGGGCATGGCGGAGCTGTTCTACCAGATGGAGCGGATGAACAAGCGGCTGCGGAAGGTGGAGGAGCAGCAGCGGCAGCTCATCGAGGACGTCGACAAGGCCGAGGGCCTGGACGACGACGCGCTCCGGGACAGCATGGACAACTACTGACGCCGCCACGGCGACTTAAACCAGCAGCGCCCGTACTTGTACCGGTATCCCATGACGCTGCAGGAGATGCACGAGTTCGACCACGAGCAGGTCAACCAGTTCCACGACCCGGAGACCGGGCTGGACTGCATCATCGCCGTCCACAACACCAACCTCGGGCCCGCCCTCGGCGGCACCCGCATCCTGGACTACGACGACGAACAGGCCGCGCTGCGGGACGCGCTCCGGCTGTCCCGCGGCATGACCCACAAGGCCGCGGCCGCCGACCTCCCGCTGGGCGGCGGGAAGGCCGTCATCATGGGCGACCCGGACGAAGTGAAGACCGAGGACCTGCTGAAGGCGTATGGCCGCGCCGTCGCGTCCATGCACGGGCGGTACATCACCGCGGAGGACGTCAACACCGAGGTCGCGGACATGGACGTGGTCAGCACGGAGACCGACCACGTCGTCGGCCTCTCCCCCGAGCAGGGCGGGCTGGGCGACCCGTCCCCGGTGACGGCCCACGGCGTCCGCCACGGCATCGAGGCCGCGCTCCAGCACGCGACCGGGGACAGCAGCCTCGGCGGCGCCGAGGTCCTGGTGCAGGGTGTCGGCAAGGTCGGGGCCGCGCTGGTCGACGAGCTGGTGGAGCACGACGCGCAGGTCGCTGTCTCCGACGTTGACGAAGACAAGCTACAGGCGGTCACGGACCAGTATGACGTGGACGTGGTCGCCCCGGACGATGTGTACGACTACACGTGCGACGTGTTCGCGCCGTGCGCGCTGGGCGGCGTCATCAACGACGACACCGTGCCGCAGCTGGACTGCGAGGTGGTCGCCGGCTCCGCGAACAACGTGCTGGAGGACCGGCGGCACGCGGACATGCTGCAGGAGCACGGCATCCTGTACGCCCCGGACTACGTCATCAACAGCGGCGGCCTCATCACGGTCTACCACGAGATGGAGGGCAGCGACAAGGACGCGGCCCGCGAGCAGACCCGGGAGATCGCCACCCACCTCGCCGACATCTTCCAGATCGCGGACGAGAAGGGCCAGTCGACGGTGGATGCGGCCGACGACTACGCCCGGAAACAGGTCGAGGGCGCCGCCGGGGCGCCGTTCAGGACGCTCAGCCACGACACCCGGTGACCGGCCGCAGCGCCCCGAAACGTATAACACGCTGCAGCACGCTCCCAGGGACCGATGGCCCCGACCGACCTCCTGTTCGACCCGCTCTCCGACCTGGCCGGCGCCATCGTCGTCGCCCTCCTCGTCATCGGCGCGGCCGCCCTGCTCTACATCCTCCGGCACGAGCTCGGGTTCTTCGGCGGCACCGACGAGGCGGCATGACGCGCCCACGGTCACAGCGAGATGTCAGTACCCGTCTGGACCAGCGTGTACGGCTCGCCCGCAAGGTAGTCCCGGAGATGCCGGGCGCCAAGCCACAGGACGATGGGGTAGATCGCCGGCACGCGGCGGACGGACGTCGTCTCCACCGTGACACGCGTCCCGCCGCCGTCGGTCTCCGCGAACGCGATCTCCTGCCGGAACGTGTCCTTTCCGTTCTTCGCCACCGTCTCCACCACCCGCTCCCCCGGCTCGACAGCCTCCGCCCGGTACGTCATCGTCGTCGTCCCCAGCGGCAGCCCGGCGACACGCGGCCGCTCCACCGTGACCGCGTCACCGTCCGCGGTGACCGTCGCCCCGAACGACTCCGCCACCCGGAGGGTCGGCCGGTCCGCGGACCGCCACACCGCCATGCAGTCCGCCACTGCCGCATCCGCTTCCAGCACTATCCGGCTCGACAGCCGGAGGAACGGCATCCACAGCACCGCCACCAGCACCGGCAGCGGCGCGACCCAGAGCACGAACAGCTCCCGCCCGGACACGCCCGCAGCCGACAGCACACCGAACACCGCCAGCGACAGCGCCGCCACCGGCACCGCCATGAGCCAGAACGAGCGCGGCAGCATCCCGCCGCCCGCCCCGGCATCACCACCGCCCATCATGCGCCGCCCCAGCACGTACAGCACCAGCAGCCACCCCATCGACGCCACCGTCACCGCGTACAGCCCCCACCGTGCCAGCGACGAGCCGAGCGCCAGCCGCCGCTGCACCGCCGGCGTCCAGTACAGCGTGATGACCGGCGCCGTGACCAGGTTGAACACCACCTCCGCCGCCAGCGGCGGCCGCGTACCGCCCACCGGCACCATCACACCCCCCCACAGCGCCAGCGACACGCTCCAGAAGTAGACCGCCACCAGCAGGTACACGTTCCGCAGCACCGCCCGCCAGTGCCACGGCCGCTCACCGTCGTACAGGAACAGCCGCCGCAGCCGCATACACCCATATACACGCCACCGGCTTAAAAAACCGGCCGCTACACCAGCCCCTCCTCGTCCAAGACGTCCCACAGCTCCTCGCCCGCCTCCGTCACCCGGTACACCCGCGCCTTCCCCGACGCCGCCGCCAGCTCCACCAACCCACGGCCCTCCAGCTCGTTCAACGCGCGGGAGACGTGCGGCGGCCGCAGCCCGGTCTCCTCCACGACATCCGACGGCCGCCGCGCCCCGTCCAGCACCGCCACCAGCACATCCCGCCGGTACGACGACCGCTCCACCCACAGCGCCCGCTCCAGCTCACCGCTCACTTCTTCCACCTCTGCCGCGCATCATAGTTACCATTAGTTTACCATTTATTTACCATTTGATTACCAGATTCTTGGTACCTACGTATCAGGTCCTCTGACGGTCACCACACGTGGATTGCAGGCGCTCTTCGGACAGATCGGTAGTTCATGAAGGCGCCGAGCAGCATGATGCAGATGCCAGCTATCCAGATAATATTCTGCGTTACCGCATCGGATCCTGAGAGTGACAGCGTCATACTCCCTGAGACAAAGACGACGGCGCCAAAGAACATGAGTACGCCGCCCAGTATGCGGAGCCCCCACAGGTACAGATCCGAGGCAAGATTGATGCTATCGATAGTTTTCGCGACCATCCACGTGCCTGCTAGCTCTAGATAGAGGAAGGCAAGGAATACCGCATAGTCAGCGAACCTTCCGATAACCGTGTCAAGGAGCACATGCCGTTCGACGATGACAACGAAAATCAGTACGATAACAACCTTCTCCAGCAGCGTCCGACTCCGCCGGATGTATCGGTAGTCCCGCAGCCAGTACTTGTACCCTGTCCACAGCGTCAGCACAATAAGCGCTGTTATCCCCAGCGCCTCCGCATTCAAGTTGACCAGCGCGCTCTCTACTCTGCTCATAGCCGTCATGAGAAGCCCGCTCCATGATGGCTCGGTGACAGACTCGACCATCCCTCGATTCGAGGAGCGCGCGTAGAAAATCCAGCCCAGCAGCACCAGTCCCACGAGCGGGATTGCCTTTTTCGGGACACTTCTCCTCCTGAACATCCTTCTTGCTCGGGGAACGATATTGAGCTTCGGTGCGGAATAGCTAACGGACGGGTGGGAGGGCTGTGCTGGCTCCTCCTTCTCCTCCTTCCCCTCCCTGCCCGCCTTATCGTCCATATAGGAGACGTTTTCACTCTGTTTTAATCTATCTTTAGGATCCCCTAACCCGCTGCAGTCGTGTTTCTCCGGAAGACGATGATCTTGGCAGAACGTACGCTCACAGTGGCTGCAGTCATACGGCATAACCGTATCGAGCGGCTGGGCGCATACTGAACAAACCCGCTCGGCATGCCCTTCCTTCAGATGTGCCTCCTTCTCCTCTTCTCGCAGCTCCTCATCACAGAATGGACATTCCTGCGGCCCGTTCTCGGCCATACCCGAAGGAAAGGCACCGAATTTAAAGAGTATTCCGGGATGACGGCACTGCAGGCTACTCCAGCACGATGGCGGGTTTGCCGGGGCGGGCGCGGTCGGCTTTGTCGTGGTCGGTGGCGTGGGCCTGGGTGATGGTGACGGCGGCGTCGAACCGGTCGGCGAGGTAGTCCATGGCGGCTTCGAGCGCGGTCTCCTCCTCGGCGGTGGAGAAGTCGTGTTCCGGGAGGGTGCCGGGGTTGGCGGTGTACTGCTCCGCGAGGGCGGGGAGCTGGTCGGCGTGGGGTTCGAGGCCGTCCGTGGCCATGAGGGCGTCCATGATGGGGCCGACCGCGGTGACGTCGTCGGCCACCTTGTCCTTGATGATCTGCACAGCGTCGCGGGTCCAGTCGTCCGCGACGATGAGGGTTATTTCGTCAAACGTGTCGACCATGCCGGCGATCTCTTCGGTGCTCGCAGCCTGATCGTCCGTGGCGTCGGCGACTTCGATGATACCGTTCGAGACGTTTTCGACGACACCAGCGATACCCTGGAACGTCTCGCCCGGTCGCTGGACCTTTTCGGCCCCGTCTCTGAGAATGCCGTTCGTCTTTTCGAGACTCCCGACGGTCTCGTTGGTGTTTTTCCGGACACCGGAGACGATATCCTCGATCTCGGACGCGCGCTGTTGGGGTTCCTCGGCGAGGTTCTTTACCTCCAGAATGTGAGCGTTTTATACTGCTTGTGAA
>CAZAFX010000033.1:0-2078 GCA_964484895.1 uncultured archaeon
GGCGGCGCTGCATGCGGTGGCGGAGGATCCGGGCGTGGACGGCATCATCGCGATGCCCCTGCTGCAGCCGCTGCCCATGGAGAGCGACGCCGTCGACGTGCTGATGAACATCCGCGAGGAGTACGACACGCCGCTGGTCGCGTGCATGGCCGGGGGCGCGTTCACCAGCCTGCACGCCACCAACCTAGAGACGAACGAGGTCGCGGCGTACGGCAGCCCGGAACGGGCCGCGGCCGCCATGGAAGCGCTGGCGCGGTACGGGGACTGGTGTCAGGTGCACGGCACCTGTCCGGCGCCGGAATGAGTTATCCTTCGCTGTACCGAACGTTGATGACGTCGCCGTCACGGATGACGTAGTCCTGCGGGCTCTGCAGCTGGTCGCCGTTGACCGTGGTCGTCACGGTCCCGTTGCAGTACCGCGTGCCGTCGTACGCCACGAGGCAGCCGTCCTCGATGGAGAACCCGTGCGCCTCCAGCGCGTACCCGACCGTCACGCCCGTGGCGTGCTTGTGGATGGTGCTCCCGTCACCGCCCTCGAAGTGGATGTGCCGGTTGCCGGTCTGCCCGACCTGATACTGCGGCCGGGAGAAGTCCACCTCGCTGCCGTCGATGAACACCGAGAACTGCGCGTGCTCGTGCACGGACCCTGGCGCGCCCAGCGTCTCCGGCCCCTGCGACGGGGTGGACGGGCCGGCATCCGTCGTGAACGAGACCGCGCCGGACGCGACCGCGCCGTAGCCGGCGGCGACCAGGACCGCGAGCACGCCGGCGGCGATGCCGACGGTGCGGACCGGCATGCCACCGTCCGACCCACCGGCATCCATCTTGTTCAGCCGGCGCTTCAGGTCGTCGCGGTCGTGCGACGACAGGTCGTCGCCGTGCGCGTCAAGCGTATGCTGTAGCATGGCGGCCTCATCACCGCTGAAATCGCAGTGGTCGCAGTCCATGGTCAACAGAACTCGCAGTAGTCTTTATCAATCTGCGCCGTGATCCAGGCCGCCGATCCCGCCAGCACGACGATGCCCGCGACCTGCAGCTCAGCGCCGTGGAATGGGAGGACGCCGAACACCGTGGAGGCACCGGCGACCGCGACGATCGCGGTGGCGCAGGCCGGGCAGGCCGGGGCGACGGCGGCGACCGCGACCCCACCCGCTGTCCCCAGCCCCTCCCGGCCGACGCCGGAGAGCTCGATGAGCCGGTAGACCACCACGCCCACGTTGACGCCGACGAGGAGTGCCGTGACGGCTGTCATGGCGATGGAGAGCGTGGACGTCGTCTGGGCGTATCCGGTGACGAGGGTCGGGACGAGGGTGAGAAGGAGGCCGATGTCACCGCTTCCAGCAGCCGACAGGAGCACGCTGCGGTTCAGCAGGATGGCGTACGTACTGTACGTCAGCACCGCCGTCACGAGCGCGAGGACGGCGTACCGCGGGTCGCGGAACACGCTCGCCACCTTCCGGAGGAGCGTCCGTCCCCGGTCAGCCGCCGTCCGCATATCCATACCGCCTATATGCCGCTACGGTGCTTTTATAGGTATACGGCGGTTTCGGGGCGGATAGCGCCGTCAGTTGGAGAGCTGGGAGTCGATGACCTGCTTGAACGCCGAGTACGGCTGGGCGCCGACAACCTTCTGCCCGTTGATGAGGATGGTCGGCGTGCCGCTGACACCGAGCGTCTGTGCATCGGACTTGTCCTGCCGGACCTCCTCCATCGGGTTCCCGTTCTCGATACAGTCGCTAACGGCACTGCGGGATACGCCTTGATTCTCCGCCATGTCCATGATGCGCGACTGGACATTGTCTGGCGTGAACTCATCCGAGCCGCGTGTCAAGGTCTTGGCCGTATCGAACAGTTCGTCCTTCACCGCCCAGAACGCGTCGTTCCCTCCCTCTCGGTAGACGCATTCCATAGCCGCCGCGGCGGGCTCCGCCCAGTCATGCCCCAGCTGTGGGAGAGGAATATCTTTCCACACCAGCCGCGCGTCCCCGGAATCAACATAGTTCGACACGATTTGCGGAAGCGTCTCCTGTTCGAACCGCTTGCAGAACGGGCACTGGAAATCCTCGAATAGTACAATA
>CAZAFX010000033.1:2088-10899 GCA_964484895.1 uncultured archaeon
GTAACAGGTGCGTCGGCCGGCCCCATCGTTGGTTCGCCGTCCAGCGACACCTGCGTCATATCGGCGGTACCTTCCGCCGGGCCGTCGTTCTGGGTCGGCTGGTCGGATGGCGCGTCGGTGCCGGTGTCGGTCGGCTGGTCGGGGGTGGCGGCCATCATGCCCGTGACGCCGGCGGCGCCGAACAGGGTGGAGATGAAGAAGCCGCCGGTGAGGACGCCGATGACGAACGCGCCGAACAGGGCGTGCCGGAGGCGGAGCGTGAGCGAGAGCGGGCCGAGGCTGGCCGTCTTCTCCACCTCGGTCGTATCCGTGTCTGCGCCGTCGTCCGTGTCCGCCGTGTCGTCCGTGTCCTGCTTGTCGTCGTGGACCTGGCGGGCGTGGATCTGCACGCCTCGGTCCGTGTCGAACTCGCGGCCGCACACGTCGCACTCGGGCATGCCCGGTCAGGGGTGCGGGAGTCTTTTATACCTGTGCCGTGGTGTGCTGCGGGGAACCGGCGATTAGCAGAACTCGCAGACCTCGGCCTCGTCGTCCTCCTCGTGGCCGTGGTCCGCCTCGTACTCGTCCTTGCAGTCCTCGCTGCAGAACTCGTGGTTGCCGTCAGCGACCTTGTCGCTGACCTCGGAGAGGTCCTTGCCGCAGTTGTCGCAGGCGTCTTGCTTCTTCATGAATGCCATGGTATCCACCGTGCCGGTGTGGGGCGGCCCGGTATTAAAATGACGGGGGTGTCACTGGCCGCTCGGCCGCTGCTGGAGTTGCGGCTGCTGCGGGAGCTGTTCGCTGACCGGCTGCGTCATGTCGATGGGCTGCATCGGGGATGATGCGAACAGGTACCGGCCGTTCTCCGTGATGTAGAACTCCAGGTCCTGGTTCACCGTCTCGTTCTGGACCTGTGCCGTCACGCTGGCCGTCGCGCTGTACATACCGACCGTGTCGTCCCACGTGACGTCGCTGACCGCGATCTCCGTACTTTCAGGGAGGCGGAGGCTCTGCTTGTTGTCGCCCAGGTATGTCTCAAGGCGGTCGCCAGCCTCGGACGCCGTGATGGCTCCTGACGGGCCGCTGCTTCCTGCTCCCGGGAGCGCCCCGGCGAACGCGAGTGCGGCCGCGATGATGAGGCCGACCGCGAGGCCGACGCCGAAGACTGTGGCGCGGCGGTCGAGGAGTGATGCGGCGGCGTCTTGCCCGCCGCTGTCCGTGGACGGGGATGTGGAGGGGGCCACGGTCTCGGTGGCCTCCGCTGCGTCGTCCATCTGCTCCTGGATCCAGTCCGTCAGGGTGACGCGGTCCTTGCCGGCCTGCTCGGCCTCGAGCAGTTCCCGGTAGTCCACGTCCTCGAGGTCGGCGACGGCGTCCTTGACATCGTCGATGGTGCCGTCAACGATTTCCTCGTAGTCGGCCTGATCGGTCATCGGGCCGTAGTGCTCCCTGAACTATTATAAATCGGCGGGGTGGGCGTCAGCTGAGGTCGAGGTGGGTCTCGTACATGAAGGCGACGTCCTCGTCCCGGTCCTCCAGCAGCTCGAGGACCTTGGAGCGTATCTCCTTGGTGGTGAGGACATCGTCCTCGTGGTCGTCCATCCAGTCCTCGAGGTCCGCGACGACCGCCTCCGCGAGCGCGTCCGCGTCCTCTTCGGTGTACCCTGTCTCGCGGGCCGGGTAGAAGACCGAGTGGTACGCCTTGTCCGTCTTGAAGTCCTCCTTGTCCCCGTCCTTGGTGCAAATCTTTGTCATGGTATCAGCCGAACCGGATGATGCCGACGGCGAGCACGAGCAGGATCCACCCGAGGAACACCATGAGCAGGCCTGCTGCGAGCCGCATCCGCGGCCGGTTCATCTGTTTCCACTGTTTCATCTCGTCGACGCTGTACGTCCCGAGGTAGGCGGTGACGACGATGAAGATCAGCGGAGAGATGAATATCACGTTGTACAGGGCCATGAGCGCGTAGGCCGTGAGGTTGACGCCCTGGTTGGCGATGACGGTGAGGATGGCGAGGTACGGGCCGCCGGTGCACGGCAGCTCGACCAGCGCGACGAACGCACCGAGGAACACCGCTGCCGGCGCGGTCAGGTTCTCCATCCGTTCCGCGATCTTGGTGGCGTACTCCTCCGGGATCATCAGGGAGGTGCCCTTGCCGTACCAGAAGAAGTCCTTCAGCTCTAGGATGCCGCCGATGACGACGAGGAGTGCGACCGCGACCGTCACCATGTTCGCGATCTTGACCGGGATGTTGACGAAGAAGAACAGGATGCCGACCCCGGCGATGAAGTACGTCGCGTACACCGCCGCCACGTAGAGGGCGCCGACCTTCAGCATCTTGTGGCGCTTCCCCTGCTTGATCATCGTCGCCACCAGCAGCAGGGCGACGCCGATGGCGCACGGGTTGATGGCGTCCACCGCTGCCGTGATGATGACGGCGGAGATGGTCGGGAGGTTGGCCGCGCTCGTTGCTGCTGCCATCAGTATCCCTCCGCCCCGGCCGTCTTCTCCTGCGTGAACTGTTTATACGCGCCGTCGTCCTGCAGGTCCTGCAGCGCCTCCTGGAACGACGTATCGTCGTAGATGATCCAGATATCGTCGAGCGGTGGGCCGCGCTGGTACGGTGAGACGACGTAGTCGGACGGCGACCGTGCCGGCTGCCCGGTGTAGAAGTCGTGGCAGACCTGGTCCGCCGGCACCTCCGAGGCGGGCCCGATGCCGCACCAGTGCCGGCTGCCGCCGACGCCCCGGTTCACGATGATCTTCAGCGTCCGGCTCCCGTCCTCCTGCACCTCCCAGGTCCGGTCGTTGGTCGGGTAGACCAGCTCCGTGTTGGTGAGCGTGCCGCCGAACAGCTCGAAGAACACGTCGAGTGCGGCGTCCTCCCGTGCCTTGAACGTGCCCTCGAGGTGGATGCGGCGGTCGTTGTGCTCGTGGTACTCCACCGCGCCCGTCCGGTCGTTCAGCCGGCACATGTACGTAGACTCGTGCCGCGTGCGCTCGCAGAAGTCGGACGGGTCGATCAGGTCGAGCTGGTGGTACTCCCCTGCATCGTCCTGCACCACCACCTCGTAGTCCGCGTGGTAGTGGACCTCTCCGTCGCTCCACGACGTCTGCACGTTGTGGACGTAGGCGCCGACCGCGAACAGCGTGGGCAGCAGCGTCGCCGCCAGCAGTCCGGTCATCAGGTACCGTTTCCCCGCATCCGTCAGTTGCCCCTCTGTGTACAGCGCCACAGCGACGAGGACGACGATGGCGGCCGTGCCGAGCCCGAACGCCGTCATCACGTGGTCGATGAACAGCGCGTCCGGATAGTACGCGATAGCCGCCCACGTCACCGGGACGGCGGCCACCAGCGATAACAAGACGTAGCGGAGTACCTGCATGGACCGGTCACTGCACCATCCATCCGTCGCGGGCGTTCATAAAGGTTGGCCACCCCGCCGCTGATTTAAACCCGCGGCAGGAACGCCCCCGTATGCGCTGGAGTATCCCTGCCACCGGCCTCCTGCTGCAGGCCGGAACGGCTGCGGCGCACGCTGGCCAGCAGCACAACACGACCGCGGAGAACGTCGGCCATCAGGTCGGCGTCTCGCCCGACACCGTCGTCCTCGCCGGCGTCCTGGTGTTCCTGGGGGTCACCGCCGCGCTCGTGTACGCGGCGTGGCGACTGGAGCGGCGGTCAGAGGCGGGCGAACAGCGCTGAACGGAGCTCGTCCGGGCCGTCCACGGTCTCGTCAGCGATCTCGGTCGCCTCCGCCTGGCCCGGGCGGAAGGCGATGGTGTGCATGCCGGCGGCCGCTGCGGCCTTGACGCCGTTCAGCGAGTCCTCGACCGCGGCGCAGTCAGCCGGGGCGACGCCGAGCCGGTCGGCGGCCGCCTCGTAGATGTCCGGGGCGGGCTTGCCGTCGCCGTCGATGTCTTCGGCGGACAGGATGAACCGGACCGTGTCGTCGAGCGCGAACCGGTCGTTGACCGTGTCGATCCAGCGCCGGGGGGAGGAGGTGGCGACCGCGACCGGGACGCCGCGCTCCTCCAGATCGGCGACCAGAGCAGGGAACCCGTCCATCATCGTCGCCCGGCGGTAGACGGTCTCCGCCACCGTATGGAACCGGTCTACGAACGCCTCCTTCGACACCGTCACCGGGTACTCGGCCGCGATGCCGTCGTAGATGTCCTTGAAGTACATGCCGGTGAACCGGTCGATGAGTTGCTGCGGGTCGACGTCCGCGTCCACGATCTCGTCGAACAGTTCGCGCTCCGCCGCGTGCCAGTGCTGCTCCGTGTCGACGAGGATGACCCCGTCCATGTCGAAGACGACCGCGTCCATACCCAGGAGATGGTGGCGGCGCCATTTATACCTGCGGCGGTCTAGATGTCCGGGTCCTCGAACCGGCCGCCCTGCACCATCGCCACCTGCGGGTCCTCGACCCGGGAGCGGCCCGCGGGGTCGTACAGCTCCACCACGAAGTCCGGGTCGTCCACATGCCCTTCAAGCCGCCGCTCGACGTCGTCCGGGAGCGCGATCGCCGGGTGGTCGATGACATCGCGGAGCAGGCCGTCCGGCCGCGTGACCGTGGCCGCGTCGAACTCCTTCTCGAAGATGGCGCCGTCAGCGGTGGCGTCCGGCGCCGGTGAGAGCGCGTCGTAGTCCGCGTCCCGCTCCTTCACCGCGACCGTCGCGCCCGCGCTCACCTCGACCGCGCGGAAGAAGTCCTGCTCGGACGTCACCTCGGCCCGCATGTAGACCGGGCCGTCCGCGTACGCCTCATCGTACTGCTGGACGCCGCTGTCACCGCAGCCGCCGCACTGGTACGCATAGATATCGCTGTCGTACGCCTCGTGGCCGAGGGTGTACGCCGCGACCTCGTCCCCGCACCGCTGGCAGTACTCGTCCTCCACCGGCTCCACAGTCATCCCGTCCGGCACCGCGTCCGCCACGTCCTCGAGCGGCAGGTCGCGCCACGCCGGCGCCTCATCGACGAACATAGGAGCACGGCAATCTCCTATAATTAAAAAATAATCGATTCATATTCGCCTATACTGAAAGAATATTTAGAACTAGACCTGCTGGCCTGGCGGGTCGGGGCGGTACCGCTCGGGCAGGGTCAGGTTGCGGTACTGCTGCGGGAGAGCGCGGTCGCGGGGGCCGTGGTAGAGGACGATGGTGTCGCCCTGCTGGATGCGGTGGTCCAGCGCGGCCTGGACGGTGCGGTTGCGGCCGTTGACCGCGACGCGGACGGTGTGCGTGGCGTTGCCGCAACGGGTGCCGTTCCGGGACGGGAGCGCGAGGCAGCCGTCAGCGGCGGAAACGTTGAGCGCTGACAGGGCGTGGCCCAGCGTCACGCCGGTGGCGTGGACGTGGACGACGCCGTCGTCGGCGTGGAAGTGGACACGGTCCGTGCCCGGGAACGCCGGTGTGACGGGGATGCGGCCGCCGTCGGCGTGGAACAGGAGGTGGGCGTGGATGTGGGCGGAGCCGGGCGGGCCGACGGTCGGCTGCTGCAGCGTGTCGACGGCCACGAACGCTGCGGCGGCCACGAGGAGACCCGTGGCGGCGAGCTGCATGGGACGCATACCGGGGCGGTGGGCGGCGAACGCTGATAAATATTGACGCGCGACGCGTGGGCATGCCGCGGTACGCGTGCGAGGAGTGTGACGAGGTGTTCCAGGAGAAGGCTGCGCTGAAGGCGCACATGGAGACGCACGGGAGCGGCGGGTTCTCCCTGTCGATCCCTGACTTCCGGCTCCGGGACCGGCTGCAGGGAGCGATGAAGACGAGCGGGGACAACCCGATCCTCATCATCTTCTCCGCGGTGCTGATGAGCACGCTGTTCCTCGGCACGGTACAGTTCGCATCGTCCGTCGGCGGCGGGGGCGGACAGGGCGGCGGGGGCGGCGACACGGCGCAGTACCGGAACCCGCGGACCGGCTACAGCAGCGACACGCTGCCGGCGCGGGCCGACACGGAGCTGACGGAGCGGTACGCCTACCAGGAGCCACTGTCGCCGGACGCGCAGCTGCATGTGCTGTACCGGGGAAGCACGCAGGACGGGCCGGCGGTGCTGCTCCAGTACCCGCGCAGGGCAGTGGATGCGGAGACCGTGGAGACCATCCAGTCGGTCGGCCGGCAGTTCCGCGGCTACGTCTACGTGTCGCGGCTGGAATCCGGGGAGAGCGTAACGATGACGTCGTTCCGGACGACGCGGACGTTCGACGCGTTCACCGCGGCGGATGCGGAGCGGTTCATCTGCGACACGTACCGGGGGCTGCGGCCGCGGCTGCGGCCGCTCGCCTGTGACATCGGCGGGGGGAACACGAGTGGAGGTTGACGACCGCGTCTACGGGCCGGCGACGGTTGACGAGCCGGTGCTCGATGTCCTTGTCCAGACGGGACCGGTGCAGCGGCTCCGGGATATCAGCCAGGCGGGGCCGCAGCACCTGTTCATGGACAAGCCGCGGCTGACGCGGTACGAGCACTCGGTCGGGGTGATGCTCCTGCTGCGGCAGCACGGTGCGCCGCTGGAGGAGCAGGTGGCGGGATTGCTGCACGATGTGCCGCACACCGCGTTCTCCCACCTCGCTGACTTCGTCTACGAGACCGATAACCACGAGTTCCATGAGCGGTTCCTCGAGGAGATGGTGCGGGACTCGGAGATCCCGGCGGTGCTGGAGCGGCACGGGCTGGCCGTGGACGCGGTGCTGGACGAGGACCGGTTCCCGCTGCTGGAGCGGGACGCGCCGGACCTGTGCGCCGACCGGATTGACTACTTCCTGCGCGACTTCGCCGCGTACGGCGGTGCGGACGTGTCGGGGCTGCGGGACGCGGTGACGACGCACGACGGCATGTTCGTGCTGGACGACCGTGACGCGGCGGAGCGGTTCGCGCTGCAGTATATCGAGGCCGACGAACGGTTCTGGGCGGACCCGGCGGAGGTAGCGGTGTTCCATGTGTTCGCGGACGCCGTCCGGCGGGCGCTCGACGCCGGCATCCTGACCCGGGATGACCTGTTCGAGACCGACGACCACGTCTGGCAGCGGCTGCGGGACGCGGATGACCCCGCGGTGCAGGACCGGCTCGACACCTTGCGGGGCGAGGTCTCCGTGGACGTGGGAGTGGACGACCCGGACATGGTCGTGGAGACGAAATGCCGGTGGATCGACCCGCCGGTGCTCGCGGACGGGGACGTGATGCGGGTGACCGACTACTCCGAGCGGCTGCAGGACCGCACCGCCGCCCACCGCGACCGGGTGGAGGGCGGGTTCCGGGTGCGGCTCGCGGACGGCGCGTGACGGCGAGACACCACCGCAGACCTTTTAAACTGGGAGCCGGGAGAGTGAGTCTAGTGATGGGCCTGTACAGCGATCCCGAGGAGGAGGTGCTCTCCGAGCTGGGGACGTCGCGTGACGGGCTATCGAGCGGGGAGGCCGAACAGCGGCTGAAGGAGTACGGACGGAACGAGATCGAGAGCGGGAACGAGATCCATCCGTTCCGCATCTTCCTCGCACAGTTCCAGGACTTCCTCGTCTACCTGCTCATCGCGGCCGCGGTCGTGTCCATCGGCGTCGGGTTCTTCCCCGGGCACTCCCCGGAGTGGGCTGACGCCATCCTCATCCTCGCCATCCTTGTGCTGAACGCGGTGCTCGGATTCTATCAGGAGTACAACGCCGAGAAGGAGGTCGAGGCCCTGAAGGAGATGTCGAGCCCGGATGCCACGGTGCTGCGGGACGGCGAGAAGCAGGAGATCCCGGCGCCGGAGGTCGTCCCCGGTGACATCGCGTTCATCGAGCAGGGTGACGCCATCCCCGCGGACTGCCGCGTCCTCGAGGCATCGAGCCTGGAGACGGACGAGTCCGCGCTGACCGGGGAGAGCAACCAGGTCGGGAAGACGCCCGGCGTCCTCGACGCGGACACACCGCTGGCCGAGCGGACGAACATGGCATACATGAACACAACGGCGGTGAAGGGGCGCGGGACCGCGGTCGTCACGGCGACCGGGATGGACACCGAGGTCGGCGATATCGCCACGCAGCTCAGCGAGGCGGAGGATCGGCAGACCCCGTTCCAGGAGGAGGTAGACCGGCTGGGCAAGAAGATCGGGTATCTCATCATGGGAATCATCGCGCTCGTCGCCGGGTTCCAGGCACTGTTCACCGACGCAGGCCTGCTCTCGGTGTTCCTCGTCGCCATCGCGCTGGCGGTCGCCGCGGTGCCGGAAGGGCTTCCCATCGTCGTGACGATGACACTGTCACTCGGCTCGAAGAAGTTACGCGCGAAGAACGCCCTCGTGCGCAGCCTCCCCGTGGCGGAGTCGCTCGGATCCGTGGACGTCATCGTGACGGACAAGACAGGGACGCTGACCGAGGACCGGATGACGGTGCGCAAGGTGCTCGCTGGCAACGACATCATCGACGTGACCGGCGGCGCGACCGGGGACGGCGGGTTCGAGCAGGACGGCGAGGAAATCGACCCCGGGGAACTGTCGCCGGTGCTGCGGTGCGGCGCCGCCTGCAACAACGCGGAGAAGATGAAGGACGGCGACTACCGCGGCGACCCGACGGAGGTCGCGGTCTTGGTCGCGGCCAAGAAGGCCGGTATCGACCCCGACTTGGAGCGGCTGCGGGAGATCCCGTTCTCGTCGGAGCGGAAACGGATGACTGTCGTCGCCGACGATGACGGACCGACCGCCTACATGAAGGGCGCACCGGAGACCGTACTGGAGCGGTGCGACCGCATCCTGCTCGACGGAGAGGAGCAGGAACTAACGGACGAGCGCCGCGAGGCGGTCATGGACCGTAACGAGGCGTTCGCGACGGACGCGCTGCGGGTG
>CAZAFX010000034.1:0-10799 GCA_964484895.1 uncultured archaeon
GGGCTGTGAGCCGTTGCCGATGCGGTCGACGTTCCGGATGCGGTGGCCGAGCATATCGAGATTGCCGGTCATCGAGTCGCCCTCGCGCGTCAGGTACTGGGCGTCCGCGAACCCGAGCGTGACCGGGTGGCCGCTCCCGATCGGGTCTGGGAGGGCGGTGATATTGTTGCCGTCCATGTCGAGCGTCCCGGTCATCCGGTACGGACCGATGGCGTCGACATCGGAGATGGTGTCAACGTTGGTCAAGTTGTTGCTGTCGAGGTCGACGTCACCGGTCACGACGAGGGCCCCGTCCGGCACGATACGGGGCAGCTGGGAGATCTGATCGCGTTCGATGGTGACCTGTGCCGCCGCCGTGCCGGCCAGCGTGCAGACGAGGACCACGAGCAGGCCCGCTGCCGCGACGTCCCGTCGTCGCATACGGGACGTTTCCGTACCGGCGGGTTAAATAGGTTCGTGCCGCCCTGCGACGGCTTTATATGCAGCCGCCGCCAATCAGGCCCCATGGTGCACAGCCGCAGCGTCGTGCTCGGGCTGGTCCTCGTCCAGCTCGCGGCCATCGGAGCGGCGGCAGCGACGGTGGAGCGCGGCGTCCGGTTCGACCTGCCGGCGGAGGACATCCGCATCGTCACCGGCCGCGACTTCAGCGTCTCGCAGGTGACGGTGCACGACGGCACGGTCCGGCTGAACGCGAGCAACCTTTCCGCGGCACAGGATGCGGACGCCCTCGCCCGACTCACCCTGTGGGACTACATGGTCGGGGACGAGTCCGTCGACCAGCCCTCGGTCCGCATCGGTGCTAACGGCACGGACGGCAGCCGCCTCGTCTTCACCGCCACGGACACGCTGCGCGACCGGGAGTACGTGGTGCGGCGGGACGGCGACACCGTCGACACCGTGGACAGCGGCTCGACCGGCGTCGTCACGTGGAACGACACTGACTGGATGACGCGGCATAACTTCACGGTCATCCCGCTGGCCGCGCTGCAGAACGTCACGGTCCGCCTCCGGACCGCGCTCGGTGACGGCACGGTCGTCATCGACGGCGAGCCAACCCCGGGACGGGCACATACACGGCTGACATGGTTGATTTCGGCTACGCCGCGGTCGAGGTCGGCACGCGGCTGGCGGGCATCGTGCCGGGCGGGACGTTCCTCCGGCTCCGGTACACGGACAGCGGGAGCGGCCCCGTCTTCGCGCAGACCCAGCCGGCCGGCGACAACCGGTTCTTCATCCCGTTCACGGAGGGAAGCCATGAGGCCATCGAGCGGCGGCAGCCGATGATCCAGGGCGTGTTCCTCGGCCCCGGCAACTTCCTCGGGTTCCCCGCGCCCAGCTTCGGGTTCGAGATGCCGTCGGAGAAGACGGTGCGCGTCTCCCTGTCGTACGAGGACATCTTCCTCACCGGGTTCGACGATGAGCTCGCCCCCGGGACCTACCGGCTCACCATCCGGAACGAGGGCCGGTGGAACGGCGACGTGAACGTCTCGGTCTCCGTCGATTAGCCTTTAAGTACCGTGCGGGCGCAGTATGCGGCGATGCCCCACGCGCGCCGCGGTGTCTCCCCGCTCGTCAGCACCGTGTTCTACATGGGGGCGGCCATCATCGCGATCGGCATCGCGCTCAACATCGCCGCCCCGACGCTGGAGCGGATGCAGGACACCTCCGCCATCCAGCACAGCATCGAGGCCCTCAACGGGATGGACGGCCAGATACGGGACGTCGCCACGTCTGGCGTGGAGAGCGCCCGGGTCACAACGCTCCGGTTCGGGCGCGGCACCTACCGGTTCAACGCCACCAGCCGCGCCCTCTACTACGAGATCGAGACCACCTCCCCCATCATCGCGAAGAACCGGAGCCGCGACATCGGCGCCGTCCGCCTCGTCGGCATCAACACCAGCACCGGCCAGGAGCGGACCGTGCGCGTCGTACTCACCTACGACCGCATCGCACTCGCCGGCTTCCCACGGTCGCTGCCGCCCGGCACCTACCGCGTCGGTATCGAGAACGATGGCGTCGGCAACGGCCATGTCAACGTCACCCTCTCCGTCCGGTAACACATTCAAAAACCGGCGGCGCGCACACGGGTACATGCGGACCGGGCAGACCATCTCCCTCGACTTCGCCACCGCGATGGCGATATTCTTGTTCGCGCTCGCGGCCGGCGTCTTCCTGTTCCAGAACGCCCTCAGCGGCGGCGGCTTCTCCGAGGAGGTGTCATCCGCTGGCCGGGCCGCCCTCACTGCCTTCCAGCAGGAGGCGGCGTGGACCGTCCACGGCACCCCCATCGCGGTGGAGGCTGCCACGGCCGCGGACAGCTACCCGGTCACCGTCCCGGTCGCATACCCCCGCGATATCGTCACGACATCACCGCGCCTCACCGGCGACGGCACACCCCTCCGCGCCAGCCACCTCCTCGACCGCAACCGGACCGTCGCCGTCACCGATATCGACAGCGGCACCAACCGGCTCACCCTCCACTACACCCGCGACGTCGCCGTGCCCGCCCCCAACTACACGGACGGGCTCCAGGCCAGCGGCGACAGCATCTGGCACGAGACCCTGAACATCACGTTCGCCACCGGCGGCATCCCCAACCTCACCTACCGCGGTCTCCAGCTGGTGCACGACGGCGACCTAGCCACCACCGCCACACCGGTCGCCGCGCTCGACGCGCTCCGCGCCAACGTCACCTACGACGGCACCGACCGCACCACGGTCCGCATGTACGACGACACCGGGACGGTCCGCGCCACCCGCCACGGCACCGGCAGCGTCACCTGGCGGTTCAACATCACCAGCAACGTCACCACCCTGTACACCAGCGACACCGGCACCACGCAGTCGCTGTCCGGCACCGGTATGCTCTACGAGGGCGCCACGGACATGGTCGACCTCTCCGCCGTCACCGGCCTCGCCATCATCGGTGACGCCCCGACCGTCCGCATCGGCCGCGACGACCCCGGCGACCCGTACCGCACCAACGTCACATTCACGGCGCCGGCCGACATCGTCCTCCACGCCCACGACGGCGACCACACCGCCGCACTCCCCCGCCTCACCCTGTTCCGCACCCCGCCCACCGCGACGACGGGCGTCCCCGCACCGCGCACCGGTCTCTCCCGCCACCGGCTCGACACCCTTGCCACCCTCTCCTACCGCGACCTCCGCGACCGCCTCGGGCTCGCCGGCCTCCAGTACAACATCTCGGTCGGTCCCGTCTTCGACGCCGGCCGCAACCTGACAGACGGCAGCGACGTCTCCGTCTTCAGCGCCCCGGCCGCCGTCCTCGCCGCCACCGGAAACGCGACGCGGTACGACCTCGCTATCCGGGTGTGGCGCCCATGACGCGCACCGGGCAGATCCACACGCTGGAGTCCATCATCGCCGCCATCCTCTTCCTCACGTTCATCACCACCATCCTCCCCAACCTCTCCGGCAGCCCGGCCATCGCCCCCATCATCGAGCAGGAGACCCGGCAGGTGCTCACCGCCCACGACACCGTCAGCGACCTCCGCGGCCCCATCATCGACCGCGACATGGATGCGCTCCGCGACCGGCTCGACACCACGGCCACCCGCCGCGTCGAGGTCGCACTGACCGCCACCAACGTCACCACGGACCGCACCACGTTCACCGACCGCACCACGGCCACGTTCCACGTCAACGCATCGACCGCCGTCCGCCAGGAGCTCCGGCTCTGGTACCGCGACGCCACCGCACCGAACGTCACGGTCAACGGCGACCCCGTCGCAAACAGGACGGGCGTTCAGGACGGCAACCACACCGTCAACGACATCGCCCCGTACACCGCCGGCGGCAGCAACACCCTCGCCATCGAGACCGCCGGCACCGCCACCGTCGGCTACACCATCGAGATCACGGACCGGCTCCGCACCGCCATGCCTCCCAGCGGCGTCAACGTCTACACCGCCTCATACATGATCAGCGGCGCCAACACCACGCTCCACCCCGCGGAGGTGACGGTCTTCTCATGGCAGTGACCCGCACCGGCCAGTTCTTCCTCCTCGGCGCCCTCCTCCTCGCCACCATCCTCGGCGGCACCATCGTGCTCACCCAGGACAACGGCGTCACCTCCCCGGCGACCGGCCGCGTCAAGGCCATCTTCGACCAGGCCACCGCCGAGTTCCCCCGCGCCGTCAACATCGGCGTCGACGACACCGCCACCCCGCACCGCCTCGAACGCACCCTCACCGCATACATGGAAGCACAGTCACGCAGCTTCGCCCGGCACGGGCTCCAGGACCGCGCCCACGCCCTCCTCGTCGTCCCCCGCAACGACTCCGCCGTCACCGTCCTCATCACCAACGTCCGCGGTCGCCCCCTGCAATCGGTCCACCTCACCGTCGACGGAGACACCACCGCCCTCGGCACCCTCGCGGACGGCCGCACCGCCGTTCATACCGCCTTCACCACGACCCGGCCGGTCCCGGTCAGCGCCGCGTTCCGGGCGGACCGCCGGTTCACCCACAACCTCACCGCCCCCGGTACCCGGACCACCGCCCTCTACCGGCTCTCCCTCGCCGGCGAGTCCCAGACCTGGGAGAACACCCTCGTCTACTAGCCGCCACGGACCGGAGCTAGCCTGCGACGCCCTGCAGCATACGGAAGATATGCCGCCCCTGCGGCCGCCG
Organism: uncultured archaeon; assembly: GCA_964484895.1. Classification (GTDB taxonomy): domain Archaea; phylum Nanohalarchaeota; class Nanosalinia; order Nanosalinales; family Nanohalalkaliarchaeaceae; genus CAZAFX01. The sequence continues at coordinate 4,656 of CAZAFX010000034.1, forward strand.
GTACCGGTCACGCCACAGGTAGCCGACCGCCACACCAGCCGTCAGCCCGCCCAGGTGCCCGGCGGACGCGAACGGCAGCAGCGGGGACCCGGCCGCCTGCGACAGGAAGTTGATGATATCCATCGCCGCGAACAGCCCGACCGCGTGCCGGATGCGGAGCGGGATGATGAAGAACGCCAGCACCTGCCCCCGCGGCCGGATAACTGCCAGCAGCCCCACGATCCCGTACAGCCCGCCGGACAGCCCGACCGCCGACGTCACCCCGACCGACGCGTAGTCGAAGACGACCGCGGACGCCACGAACGCGACCGACGACGCCAGCGCCGCCCCCACCAGCACGCCCAGGAACCGCCGCGTCCCGAGGATTTGCTCCACAATCCGCCCGAACGAGAACAGCACGATGCCGTTCACCAGCAGATGCATCGCGCTCCCGTGCATGAAGATCGAGGTCACCATCGTCACCAGCAGCAGCGGCCACCCGCCGGCGACGGACTGCCGCACGCACGCCTCCGCTCCCGCGAACATGTCCAGCCGGCACACGTTCAGTGCGAACGTGGAGAAGAACGATCCGCCCAGCAGCCCGGTCGCCCAGTCCGCCACCTGCAGCACGAACACGGCCACGATGACGCCCAGGACCGCGGTCGTCGCGGACGACGGCAGCAGCCCGCCGGCACGGCGTCTAAACCGCTTCAGCCGGGAGCTGAAACTGTCTCCGGACGCTCCCCGCGTCCTGCTCCTGGCCGTTGTCGGGTCCGCACGACCCGGCTGCTCCTCGTCGGTCGACGGCACGTCGTATCCGACCGTCCCTTCCTTCCGCGATCTGTCCTTGTACGCCCGCAGCCCGTCGCAGTCGTGGTTCTCCGGGAGCCGGTGCTCGCTGCAGAACGGCTGCTCACAGAACTTGCACCGGAACGGCATCGATGTCTGCGTCCCGCACGCGTCACACTCCGCCATACCCTTCCACTATAGGCCCGCGCGCCTTTTAACCTGCGGTCACTCCACCGGCTCGCCCAGCGCCGCGAACGACGCGTCGCCCTCCCGGTACCGCCGCACCGCGTCCACCACATCGTCGGCGGGCAGCCGCACCTGCTCGCCGGAGTCCCGGTCCCGCAGCGTCACCGTCCCGTCCTCAGGCGTGTCGTAGTCGACCGTGACGCACAGCGCGGTCCCCTTCGCGTCGTTCCGCGCGTACCGCTTCCCGATGCTCCCGGAGTCGTCGTACTCCACGTCCAGCCCGGCCGCTCGCAGCTCGGCCTCGAGCTCCTGCGCATGCTCGGGCAGCCCATCCTTCGACACCAGCGGGAACACCGCCGCGTCCAGCGGCGCCACCTGCCGCGGCAGCAGCAGCCGGTCGTCGTCCGTATCGTAGAAGATATCAAGCAGTGCGAACGTCGGCCGGTCAGTCCCGAACGCGATCTCCAGGATATGCGGCAACACCTCGTTCCCGTCATTATCCTTGAACGACAGGTCCTCGGGCGAGTGCTCGCTGTGCTGCTGCAGGTCGTAGTCACCGCGGTCGTGCACCCCGCAGCACTCCGTCCACCCGAAGCTGTCCAGCCGCACCTCGAGGTCCCACGCGTCCCGCGCGTAGTGCGCCTTCTCCTCGTCGGTGTGCTCCCGGAACCGCATCCGGTCCGCCGGGATGCCGACGCTGCGGAACAGCCGCCACGCCACCGCCAGGCACCAGCCGTACGCCTCGCTCGACACGAGGCCGTCATCGACCGCGTCCGCCAGCCGCACCGGCTCCGCCGCGTCGTCATCCTCCTGCTGCGCGGCGGTCCACAGCGGCAGCTCCTCGTCCTCCACGTCGCTGTACGCGTCCCAGTCGTGCTTCATCTCCTCGGTCACGAACAGCTGGCCCTCGGCCTGCGTGAACTCCCGCCCCCGCAGCACGTGCTGCCGCGGCGAGATCTCGTTCCGGAACGCCTTCCCCACCTGGAACACCCTGATCGGGAGCTGCTTCCGGAAGAAATGCCAGTACCGTGTGAACGGCAGGTACGTGGTGGTCGCGGTCTCCGGCCGGCTGTACGCCTCCTCCCCGGCCACGGACGTCTCCATCATCAGGTTGTAGTCATGGATCTCGTCCGCGAACGCGCCGCCGCACGACGGGCAGTCGATGCCGTGCTCGTCCAGCGCCGCCAGCAGTTCATCGTCGTCCATCCCGTCGGCCGCCTCGATATCAGTCCGCTCCTCCAGCAGCTTGTCCGCCCGGAACGAGCCCTCGCACTGGGTGCAGAGGATCATCGGGTCGACGAACGTCTCCAGGTGCCCGGACGCGTCCCACACCGCCTCGGGCATGATGATGGGCGCCTCCACCTCGTAGAACCGGTGCCGCCGGAACACGGCCCGCATCGCGTCCTCCAGCTTGTTCTTCACGAGCGTCCCCATCGGCCCGTACGTGTAGAACCCGGCGAGCCCACCGTAGATCTCCGGCTCCGGCCCCCATATGAACCCGTTCCGCACTAGGTGCGCGTCCAGCGCGTCCGCGTAGTCGTCCGCCATGCCGCCCGCTCCACCGCCGAGCTTTTTAACGCTGCAGCCCCACCTCCCCTGCATGCGGCGCGGTGAGTGCGTTTGGCAGCCGGCACCCTGACAGTCCGCCGAGTCGCACCGCTCCGCGCCGGTTCTACCATCGCATCGCTGCCGTCCGCCGCACCGCCTGGTGACCGCACACCATCACGTCCGCATCCCCAAACCGTTCTGCAAAAATATTCTATTAGATGTTATTATAGCATAGAATAGATGTCTTTTCAACATCAAAACAATGTATTATTTAAGAATTGGGTGGTGGGCTGTCGGTGGTGAATCCGCGATGACGGACGACCACGCAACGCAGGGTGGCCGCGTTTGGCGGCGACGGAACGCTTGATCCTGAAACGCTTTCAGTCAGATCCATCACCGGCGACTACGGGTACACGACCGGCGCGCTCGATGTCGACTTCAGCGACTACGACACGCCCGGAACGGACCGCTCCTGTGCTGGTGCCGATTCCGGTGTCGAAGACCGCTTCCGGTACATCGCCAGCGGCGACCACCAGCAGGCGAATGCGCCAGCGCCGGAAATCCGGAGACACGACTTCTACGGTGTCTTCCGTGACGACGCGGAACAGCCGCTTGCCATCGTCGAATACACCCGTCCGGAGGAAGCTGTCCGGTCGATCAGTGTACGGACCGATGCCGCATCAGGTGACGATGCGGAAACGCTCCGCAAGACGGCGTACGACGCCATGAAAGACTACGTTCCCGTCCATGACGCTGGAGAGGACGCCCGCGCGTCGCTCATCAGGAACGGTGTACGGGGTGGACGCGATGAGTGAACCGTACGCCCGGTTCAGCAACGCGACAACGGCGCTCCGGTCGTCGGTGACTCCGCGCTCGACCGGGACGCGGTGACGGGCGCCGACATGGTCGCGGTGCGGCCGTACACGGGCTCCACCTACCACTCGGCCTACGACCACCCCGAGGTGCAGGCGGCGGCAGCGTACAGGGAAGCGGGTGCGTTCGACCACTTCTACGTGCTCGGCGGCCGGTACGGCGACGCCTCCTACGCGGCCGAACTGGACGGCATCCGGCAGCTCGCCGCGGCCGCACTGGAAACGGGACGGGTCGCCTACCGGACGCGTGCCATGGTTGGCGACACCCGTGTGACGTGCACGACGACCGTGCAGGACGACGCCGTGACGACGGTTGACCATGTCCGGCCGGGCGACGCCCTCGATGTGGCTCGTGGCGACACCCTGCCCGGCCACGCCGACGACGTGCTGGCGGTGCTGGACGGGCCGGTGCGCCACCACCGGTGCGATGAGCCGGAGCGGCAGATCGCTGCGGTCCTCGATGACGGCGACGACCGGTTCGTGGTTGGAGCCGTACTCCCGGACGACGCGGCGATCGCGCTCGCCGACGCGGTGGAGCTGGGTGACGCCGGTGCGCCGTGACCGTGCCGCCGTACGCCCCGCCCCATTTAAGTCTGCGGAGGTGCACATCCGGGTATGAGCGATGACCGCGTCGTGCTGTCGGGGCGGGACGGACGGGTGACCGCGACCTACGCCGCGCCGGACGGGGACTACCGGCTGGCGGACGTTGACGCCGCGGAAAACGGGTTCACGGCGCTCCGCCGGCTGTACGACGTCCCGGGCTGTACCCGGGCGGACTACGAGCTCCTACTGGAGGAGACGGAGCGGGCGCTTTTCGACCGGCTGGACGGCGAGACCCTGACCGACGACCCGCGGCCGGCGGACTACGGCCTCGCGGAGCAGGCGGCAGCGCGCGACGAGGGACGGCTGCGGCCGCAGCCGGAGGGGAGCTGAGATGGACCCGTGGGGCGACGTGCAGGTGGAGGACTACCGGGAGACGATGGACGACTTCGGGATTACGCCCATCGAGGAGCTGGACCACAATGTGCTGGAGCGGTCGCGGCTGTTCCGCCGCCGCATCGTCTACGGCCACCGCGACCTCGACCGCGTGCTGGCCGCCGCCGAGAACGGCGACCGGTTCGCGATGATGACGGGGCTGATGCCGTCGGGCCGGTTCCATTTCGGCCACAAGCTCGTGGCGGACCAGATGCGGTTCTACCAGGAGCTGGGTGCGGAGCTGTTCGTCGCGGTCGCGGACATCGAGGCGTACAACACCCGCGACATGGACCCGGCGGAGGCGCGGGAGTTCGCGATCGACCAGTACCTGACGAACTACGCCGCTCTCGGGCTGGAGCCCGACAACGTCCACTTCTACTTCCAGAGCGAGGGCAGCCCGCACTACCACGCGATGTCCAAGTATTTCGCCCGGCACACGACCCAGAACGAGGTGGAGGCGGTCGACGGCGACGTCTCCCCGGCCAAGACGGTGTCGGCGATGACGCAGGTGGCGGACATCCTCCAGCCGCAGTTCGAGGAGTTCGGCGGCCCGCGGCCGGTGGTCGTCCCGGTGGGGACGGATCAGGACCCGCACATCCGGCTGACGCGCGATATCGCGGCGCGGTACCCGGGGCAGGACTACGTGAAGCCGTCGGCGACGTACCACAAGTTCATGCGCGGGCTGCAGGGCGGCAAGATGTCCAGCAGCGACCCGAAGAGCTACATCGCGCTGACGGACGACGCGGACGACGCGCTCGGGAAGCTCGACGAGGCCAAGACGGGCGGGAAGCAGTCGCTGGAGGAGCACCGGGAGCAGGGCGCGGACATCGAGGAGGATGTCGTCTTCGAGCTGCTCGCGTTCCACCTCATCGAGGACGACGAGGAGCTGCGCCGCATCCACGATGAATACAGCAACGGGGAGATGCTGTCCGGCGAGCTGAAGCAGATCGCCAAGGACCGGCTGCGCGACTTCCTCGAGGCCCACCAGGCGGAGCGGGACGCCGCGCAGGACAGGGTGGACGCGTTCCTCGACTGACTACTGCGCGAACCGGTCGCCGTCCCAGTCCGTCCACGCGGCCTCCTGCACGAACCCGTCGCCGGTCTCGTACCGGTACTGCGCCTCCTCGACGAGTGCGCCGGTCTCGAAGTCCCGCTGCTGCACGGTCACATCCATGCCGTCCACCTCGCTGTCGCGGTAATCGCTCACACCAGCAGCAAAATCCCGCCGCCGACGGCCAGCGGCCGCTCACAGCCGCCGGTGTACGGGTCTTCGACCGCCGCCACGACCCGGTCGTGCGGGTAGTGGGAGTGGGCGTGGAGGATGATGTCGTAGCAGTCCTCGGGCGGCCGCGTGAACGTGTCCTTGGTCGCCCGCAGCCCGACGTCCCGCGGGTCATGCACCATCCCCACCGTGAACCCGTCCGCCTCCCAGACGACCTCGTCGCCGTACTGCAGGTCGCCGCCGTCCGCCGCCACGCCTTCCTCGTAGCCGGCGTCATGGTTCCCTGCCACGCCGCGTTTCATGGGGGCGTCGGCCGACAGCAGCGCCTCGATGTCGTCCGCGTCCCCGACGTCCCCGCCGGACAGGAGCTCGTCCACGTCGTACTGCTCCACGTACGCCTCCACCTGCTCGATGGTCTCGTCCCGGTCGTCGCGCTGGTGGAAATGCGGGTCGCAGTAGAACAGGAAGCGCGAGGGTCCCCCGCTGGTGGTTTGGCCGGTGCCCGCGGGGGCGGCCATACGGTACACCATGCCCGCGCACACTATATAAACACTCTGCCACCCCGGCACATAC
>CAZAFX010000035.1:0-6355 GCA_964484895.1 uncultured archaeon
GGCGCGACCTACGTCCTTATGCGCAACCTGCTCGTCAGCCGCCCCGTCGCGTTCTCCACGGCTGCCGAGGAGGTCCGGGAGATGCATCCCGGCCGCATCGCGTTCGACGTGGCCGGCCGCACCGTCCGCATCCCGACCGCTGCCCTCGGGCTGCTGGTCTTCGTCCTCCTCATGTACTGGCCGATGCAGCACTACATCCCGATCCTGGTCGGCGGCAAGTCCATGCCGGTCGCGCCGGGAACCGTCACCCTGCTCCAGGAGATGATGCCGCTGATAGCGATCGCGGCCGGCGCTGCCACCCACCTCATGTACGGGTACAAGGCCGCGCTCAAGAAACAGGTTGAGGTCGAGGACCTCGAGGAGGAGCTCCCGGAGGCGCTCTACCAGCTGGGTAACCTCCTGAACCGGGGTCAGCCGATCGAGCTGGCGGTGCAGCAGCTGTCGCAGGAGATGGGGGCGCTGACCATCTCCGACATGTTCAACGTCGTCGCTTACAACATCCACGAGTCCGGCATGACGTTCAGCCAGGCGGTGTTCGACGAGGATCGCGGCGCCCTCCGGCAGTACCCGTCCCGCCTGTTCAGCACCGTCATGGAGATCATCGCCGAATCGTCGCAGAAGGGCACGCGCGTCGCCGCCACCTCCGCCCAGAACATCTCACGGTATCTGAAAAGCGTCTCCGAGGTCCAGCACCGCCTCGAGGAACTCATCGGCGACACCCTGTCATCGGTCAAGTTCCTCGCCTACCTCCTTGCCCCGGTCATCGCCGGTATCTCGGTCGGCATGGGGAGCGTCATCTCGCTCACGTTCAGCCAGATCGGCGGCCAGGTCAACCAGACGGACAACATCGACGACCCCGGCGGCGGTGACGCCCCTGGCGGCGCCGTTGGCGGTGGAACATCCTTCCTCGACATCTTCAACTTCGAGTCCGCCATCCCGCCCGGCCTCCTCCAGCTCATCGTCGGCATCTACCTCGTCGAGCTCGCGTTCATCATCGGCATCCTGTTCGTCAGGCTGAAAGAGGGAGATAACCCGATCCGCCGCAACGTCACTATCGGCCGCATCCTCATGGTCTCAATAACCTTTTATACGATCACAGCCCTAATCATCGTCATCATGTTCGGCGGCATCGTCCGAGGGGTGGTAGCATGAAAAGACCCGGTATAAACCGGCTGCTGTACAAGGCCACCCTGTTCGGGCTCGCTGCCCTGCTTGCAGTCTGGGCGGTCAACACCATCATACACGGCGGGATACAGAACGTGATATCGACGTTCGGAGGGTAACACGATGCCACGACGCGCAGGCACGCTCGCAGAATACAACTGGAAAGTTCTCATCATGGGCATCATCGGCCTCGTCATCATCGGCAGCCTGCTCGCGTTCGTGTTCGGCGTCATCGATGCCCAGTTCTTCTCCGCCCAGTTCGCGATGATAGTGGCCCCGCTCACCGACCTCCCCATCATCGATATCCCCCAGCTGACACCGTACTGAGGTGGCTGCCACATCATCAACACACAGATACGGCACGGGGAGTTCTCCCAAGCGTCGAAGGCAGCGCTGTTCGCCGTCGCGCTCGCAGCGATGATTCTCATCGTCGTTCAGGCAATTCAGACCGATATCAACACGGTCGGCTGCCAGCTCGGGCTCACTTGCCAGGCGAACACCTGTGATACCACGTTCGACGAAGACACCGGATCGACGGTGTGCGCAGGCGATGTCAACTCCTGCGGCAGCATCCTAGAGGAGGATCTCTGCAACGGCATCGGCTGCACGTGGAACGCTGACAAGGACAGATGCGTCCGTGAGGAGGATGATTCGCCTGCCTGCGACCGGCTCTCTCCCGCCCAGTGCGAACGGCTTGGCGCCGGATAGGGAGGACCATAACCTATAAACCGGCGGCCTCTGCAATATACGACATGGAGGCTGTACGGAGGCGGCTCCCGTCCACAGCGCGGTCGGGCATCCTCAGCGAACTTCCGCAGAGCACGTTACTTGTCCTCGGGCTGCTCGGTGCCTCGGTCGTCGTCCTGGGCGTCCAGTCCAGCCTGTTCGCCGCCACCGACGATGTCTGGGGCGCCCTGCAGGAAGACCACGGCTGGGACAGGGAGGCGGTCGACGCTGCGAAGGCCGCCAGCTTCGCCATGTCCTGCACCGCGCTGATGAACGCGCACGCCGGTTCACCGCCGTACAATGGGGAGGCCTCCGAGGTCTACCGCGACATACAGGACACGTGGCGGAACGGGCCGACCACACCGCTCATCGACACCCCGTGCAGGGAAGCGGCCCCGCTCACTGGGGCAGGCGTCGATTTCGGTGATGTCAACGTGAAGTGCGAGGAGTTCCACAAGGGCGGCATATGCGAGATATTCCGGTTCCACCTCCCCAACGAGAAAATCCGGGATAAATGGTGGCCGTGGATTCGGGGCGGTGGCCACCCCAAGTACCTGCTGTACTACCAGTCGCTCCCCGAGTACGTGGCCAAGTCGTGGCGGTACAAGGGCTTCGGCATCGACAGCAACGACTGGCAGACGACCGCCCTCATGATTGGTGCGGCCGGGTGGCTGCTCGGACCTATCGGCGGCGCCGTCTCTACGCCGATTGCCGCAGGGTACGCCATACTGAACGTCATGAACGTACGCGGACAGCTCGGTGTCCCTGGAGCCTTCGCCGAGCTCCCTGCGGCCAAACAGAAGGCGGCCGTGGCCGACCTCTCCCAGCGCCTCTCCAGCTACGGCGTCGACGAGATGACACCGGTCCGTCAGGCCATCGCCAGGGATGCCGCATCCGCGGCGTACGCCCATATCCCGGGCAACGACTCCGCCGAGCAGGCTGTCGACGGTATCGTTGAATCGGTCATGGACCTGCAGCGCGAGAGCCGCGCCGACCCTATCACCGTGGAGGCGGAGATCAGCGGCAGCGCCCCCGCACTTGACCCGTCGGTCACCGGGCCGCTCGCCAGCCGCATCGCCGCCCGATCGAGCGCTGCCGCGGCGTTCGCGGAGGAGGAGTCAGAGACGCTCACGAACTACCCGCAGGACGGTGCCACGGACGCGTTCTACCGCAACTTCTTCCGGAACTACCTTGCTGCCGACGACCTCGCGAACATGGTCGAGGAGACGGACCCGGAGGAACACCGCATCTTCCGCCGTATCTATGGACAGGCGCATGCCACCCTGCGGAACCTGCCGATCGAGACCCGGCGCAAGACGGTGACAAACGCCCGGAGAGCGGCATGCGCGAGCAACGCCATCAGGCCCGGCACTCTGAGCGACCTCGTCACAGTCATCGAGGTCTCCGACCCGGACCAGTACGGCGAACACCTCCCGAAACGGCTGAAGGGCTCCCTGCTCCGCGGTCCAACCCGGTCGCTCGGGGGGACAGCCATCTGCCGGGATGTCGCGGAGCGGCCAGACCAGGCCATCCAGCAGATGTGCACCGAGGCCGGCGCCAACCCCGGCGCCTGGATTGACTCCCACCGCGCCCAGTACCGGGACACCGGTGTGGACGGGAAGACGGCGTGCGCCGCCCTCACGGCGCTCGGCACCGCCGCCATCAAGCAGACAGGAGTCCACGCCCCGCACTATCCCGGCGGGAACAACGCGCTGTACCTGTACAGCCCGATCAAGGGCGAGATGCAGTTCCCGCTCAACAACTACACCAACTTCTACTTCGTCGGCCTCGACAAGCAGAATCCAGGGTTCGTGGAGGCACGGTACCACCCGTTCCACCTCGTCTCCCCGATGAACTTCGGTGATTTCAAGGGTGTCACGAACGCCCACCTCACGGTCGCGCCCACATACCTCCCCAACGTGTTCCAGGGACCGTCGGTCGCGGAGAAGGAAGGGTTCAGCACCTGCGACGAGTTCCGGAACTTCCAGCGCCACGTCGAGGGGGCGGTAGCGGACGGCGTCGACTTCGTCACCGGCTCCGCCCCGGACCCGCCACCCTACTTCGTCAACCGCACCGAGGCGGAGCGACGGTTCCACGGCTCCGCGTACGCCCCGTCCGGCATGTGGGCGCTCGTCGGCTGCACCGCCAACATCATCTACACCCCGCATCCCATCGTCGGCCGCAAGGTGATGCACAGCGGTGACAACGTGACCGCGCCGCCCGGATACGCTGCGGTGAAGCCGTACGCCGCCCCGCCGGGAGAAGGAGAGATGGCGACCTCCGACCGCGGATACGCCGTCTCCGTCCCGGGCGACGAGGAGGATGTCGACCGACTCGCCTGGTCCCACTTCATGCCAATGAAACAGCCACGGGACCACGGCCGCGGCACCAGCGCCTTCAAGCAGATCGGCGCCTGGGACCGGCCCACCACAGTCACGGAGCGCGATGTCGAGGCGGAGGAACTGCAGGACGTGGTCATCGTCCTCCAGTGGCCGAACGAGATACCGGTGCCCGACCTCCAGGTCACACTGCCGGAAATCTGTTTCACCGGCGGAAACTATGAACGCCATAAGGACGAGGGAAACGAGAGCTCCGAGGAGTTTAACGTGACAGCAACCGGCGAGGAGACATGTGTCGGCCTGAGCTCGGTCGGGCTGAGCAACACGGTCACCATCCCCACCCCGGATATCCCCTTCATCGGAAGTGCGGACGATGACGAGCCCGGGCTGCTCCCGGACCCGCCGCAGGTCTCGGTCGCGGAGCTGTCAGACATCGAAACCGGCCCGAACGGGCAGGTGACCGATATCGACCTCGAGACCATCGAGTTCGCACCCACTGACTCGGAGACGATGGAGATGGACGCCGCGGACCACGGCACCCTCTGTGTGTTCGAGGACCTCTCTAACATCATCGGATGGATTCCATCGCCGCCAGACTGGGTGCCGGACGCCTGCTTCGGCCTCAGTCTCCCCTTCATGGATGCGTCTGTCGCTCTCGAGAACAATCTTGTGCTGGACACGCAGGACCCGCAGAACATCGAGGACGGCGAGTTCGACGGCCGCGTCCAGTTCGAGATCGCTGACATCGGAGTGGATATCGGCGCAGCCATCATCAACACCGACATCCCGGGCCCGGTCTCGAGTATCCGGGTCGGACCAGTCGGAACGGCGATGGATATCCAGAGCCACGTCCACTTCAACCTGTACGGGGCGAACGTCCCGCAACGGTACGTCGGGCCGCGCGGGCAGGGCGTCAGCCAGTACACGTACCCGACCATCCCGGACCGGCTGAAGGATATCATCGACTCCAATCAGGATATCACCTACCACGTGAACAGCCTCGCGGTCCGCGTCAACATGACCGGTGCAGGCGGCGGCCCGCACGAGGAGATCAGGCCGAACGAGTGGCGGACGAGCAGCGGGAAGCCCATCTACGGGCACGGCGGCTCCCACGGGCAGGGGTGGAGTGCGTACGGCGAGTTCATCTACTGGACGGGCCTGCAGCTCGGGACCGCGTGGTGGGCGGTACCGCTGAAATGGGTGACCGGGTTCGCACCACTGGTGCCGGAAATCGATGTTATCGGTATGCTTGAGGAGAAGAAACCCCGCATCCGGACGTTCTACCTGGAAGGCTGCGACTGGCCGCACCACGGCTGCAGCGAGAACGCCATCCCATTCCTGTGATACCCATGCCACGACGCAGACGCACCACGGACGACGATGACGGCGGCAGCAGGCGGACGCTGCTGGTCGGCGGGGCCGCAGCCATCGTGCTCGTCGCCGTCGCGGCCCTCCTGTTCACCGGCGGCCCCCCGGAGCAGGTGTGGGGTGACGCCGATACAGGGCTCGAGGCGTACAGCGACGGCACCGTCTTCGTGGATGCGCGGAACGCGAGCGGCGGACAGGGGGTCCCCGGGGCGGAGAGCATCACGGTCACCAACGAGGCCGCGACCATGGGCCGCCACTTCATCCTGCAGGGATCCTACCGCGGCACACTGTTCCGGGAGGAGCACCGCGTCAACGGCACGACCCTGCTGTCGATCGACAACGAGGTGACGCCGGGCGACGGCGTCCCGGACGCGTACATCGTCCCCAGGTTCGTCGATACGGACGGGAACCTCACGTTCTCCGCCACCATCTACGTCGACCAGGCGTTCCGCGACACCATGCAGCGGCGTCCGCTCGTCGTCTACGGCTGGGAGATGGAGCGGGCGACATCGTTCAGTCCGACAGAGCGGTACGAGGGCGTCTACACCATGACGGTGACGCTCCCGGGAGCGGACCGCATCCGGTACAGCCCGACGGCGCAGCCACGGGTCGCCGTCGGCGACTTCGTCAACGCCACGGAGGCAGTTCAGGCTGGCGGCCGCCACACGTACGTGATGCTCCCACGTGTTCTGATTCACGAAGGGCTGTACGATTTGAGCGTCGGCGTACTTCGCGAAGGCCATCAGTAAACGTCGTCT
>CAZAFX010000035.1:6365-10505 GCA_964484895.1 uncultured archaeon
ACGTATAAACCACGAAGCGGCCATACCGTTGCCGGAGGAACAGACGCGTGATCCTGCGTGTGGTGCGTGCGGCCACCCCGCGGCGGCAAGGGTACGCCTACGCCCAGCTGGCGATCGGGATTGCCGGACTGATGATATTCTTCGCCGCCGTCCTGAACGTTAACCTCGGCTTCCTCGATATCATCGGACAGCTGTTCCAGAAGGCCGGGCTCGTCGGCTTCGACCGGCAGGCGCTGATGGCGATGAAGGCGGTCACCTACGCCACCAACTGCTCCGCGTACGCCAACGCGTGGAACCCGTCCGTCGCCTCCAGCGATAACTGGGTCGCGGAAAAGTACCGGAGCAACTGCGCCGTCGCCGACATCTCCGACGAGGCCGCCGCCTCCGGCGAGCCGTTCGGCGTCACGGAGGACGGGGAACTGGTGGGGAAGAAGTTCGGTGATGTGACGGTGCAGTGCTACATGGCGCCGAACGACCCGCACAGCGGCTGCAACATATACAACCTGACGCTGCCGCAGACTCTTGAGGAGCGGACGGGCGCGCTGCCGAACCCGACCGAGTCAGCGATGAACATCAACGAGTGGATCGGTGCGTACGAGGCCGGGTACGGCGACCCTGAATACCTGCTGTACTACGGTCAGTTCCCGACATCGGAGGCGGCGAAGTGGGACGCCCGGAAGATGTCGGACCGGTTCTCCTACGAGGCCCTCGCTATCACGTTCGCCTTCGAGGCCGCGGCCGCCGTCATCCCGGGTCCGGGCGGCGCACTGTCTGGCACCCGGAAGACGATTTCCGGCATCTATAGCGGCGGCCGCCGGATGGCCGCGGGCGTGCGGGAGGTTGCAGAGACCGGTGTCAGACGGTCGGTACGGGAGTACGCCCAGGCGATGGGAGCGCGGGTCGAGCGCCGCATCGGATCAGCCACGCTCGAGGAGGTGGTAGAGGAGGGGCCGGAGGAGACGATGGAGGCGGCCTACCGGCAGATGGATATCGGGGAGACGCTGACACGGGAAGAGGCTGTCTCGGAGGCTGCGGCGGTAACGCGGTACTTCGCTGATGATGCCTCCGCGGAACTTTCGACAGTCTCGAACCGTGAACTCCGGGATGCACTGACGGATATCGACAACGCGCCGGGCGACCCCGAGGATTTCGCGTCCGCTGTGCAGGCGGCGTGGACTGACTGCGCGTTCCGCGGGTCGTGTACGGCGGGCGCGTTCCGGAACGTGCTGCAGCGGGAGGGCCGTGATATCGTCGGGAGCCGTATCAACGACGATGTTGCGCAGGCAGCATACGAGGCGACAGAGGGCACAGCGGGCGCATCCATCGCGCGCAACATCGATGAGTATTCGGCGGAGATAGGGGAGATCGCTGCCTCCCGGAAAGTTGCAGGCGGCGTGACTGACGAGGATGCGCTCCAGCTCGGCGATGTGATTAACGCGCTGGACGATGAGATCGCGGATGACGCGGTGGCGGAGGCGATCGCGGTGAACCTCAGGGAGGAAACGGTGCAGTCCTGGGACGATACCATGACGTGGTGGGGGCGGGCGATCAGCCAGGACGACGTGCCGATGGACTTCGAGTTCGCGACGGCGACGACCCGGCGCGTCACCGGCGCCATCAGCGCCATCGCCAGGCGCAGGTCCAGTGCCCCGTACGTGTTCCGCCGGCACGGCGCCATCGGTTCGAACGTCGATGACATCAGCGAATCGACGTGGAAGGACATGTTCGGGGACACGACGGTCACGACGACCGGGAAGCGCAAGTGGGAGTACTACAAGGAGGCGGCTGACGATATGTTCGAAGGGGGAGAGAGGCTGACAAGCCGGCGTGCTGCGTCCGTCTACTACCGTGGGAGGATGGACTACGTGGACGACGCCCTCGGCATCGTGGGCAAGAGCACGAGGGAGAAATACCTTGACACCGGGCTGATGCTTGCGCACGCGGCGCGCTCGTCGACGACCGGCCGGCTCGCGGCAGCCCGCGTCATCGGCAACGCGTTCGGCGACGACGACATCGCGGAACAGGATTACAAGGCGTACCTCCGGTGCTCGGCAGCCCGCGGCTTCGGGTCAGCCTCGATCTGTGTCACGCTCGTGAACATCGCGGCCGGCCACATCAAGCAGCACGAGCAGGATGACAAGTATCTGTCGGTCGGCCACCAGATGGCGGTGGACGCCCGCGGCGCATGGACCAACATCCCGACCGGCCAGCTGGCGCCGGCCGCGAACTGGTTCATGCCCGCGCTGCCGAAGGACCGGAACACGAACTGGCTGCGGGACGAGGCGAACGTCAACGTTGGTTCGGATGAGTACAACAGCGCCGGACCGTCCATCGCGACGGAGCGCCGGTTCCGCCTGGCAAGCCCGTGCTACGCTGACGTCATCCGCGTCCGCCACGAGACGCTGGAGGGGAAGCGGCAGATCGGCCGGGCCACCGCCCCGGCGACGAACGCACCGGCGTACGCGTCCCCGGAGGAGAACGAGCACGACAGCACCGCGTACGGCCGGACGACGGTCAACCCACGGGAGGCGAAGCGCGGTGTTGACAGGGAGGTCGTTTACTCTTCGAAGGGCGTCTACGCCGTCGAAGGGGAGAACAGCGTGACGATGGACTGGGGGCCGTACACGAGCGACCAGCAGGCCGAGTTCTACTACATGACGCAGGGCCCGTTCGCGTTCATGACCGGGGCGACGATGAATGGGCTGAACAGCGGCCGCAGCCCGGCCCCGCCCGGATACGAGATGCCGGAGGGGAACTTCGATACGGAAGGCAACGTCTGGAACGGGTTCATGGAGATGCAGGGCGGCGAGGTCGCCATCCAGGAGGAGGACGGCTACCGGAAGGTCGCCGGCGACTACCAGATAGAGGTGCTGCGCGACCGGGTCTCCGACCTCCTCTGGAACGGCGGCGACAAGGGCGAGCAGCAGGGCATCGAGGAGGCGCTCGCATGGTCGGACGGGCGGATGCAGACAGCGACCGATAAGCTCGACCAGGCCGCATCCCTCATCGAGGACCGTAACTCCTGCAGCATCCACGGGAACGACATCAGCTGCGCGCGCTTAGCCGCCGTCCTCCGTCGTACCGGGGACCTGCACCAGCGCGGTCATGAGAAGTACAAGGACGGCGTGCGGCTTGGTCTCGGCCGCAGCGAGGACGTGTTCCCGCTCGCGGGGGCAGGGACGCGGGATAACATCCCCCAGCTCAAGTTGACCGACCTCATCAGCTACAGTGGCAACACGCTCGGCGCCAACAAGAAGACGCCCTTCGGGACCTGGACAGGCCTGCTGGAAGGGGCCCGGAGGTGGGGACAACCCCCACATATTCACACGCCGGATACCGGATACGCGACGACCATCCGCATCCCGAACGACTACGCCGACCTGCTGCATCCTACCGTCCGGGCGGGCAACGCGTTCCCCACGTGGGTGGACGCGGCCGCCTACTTCGGGCAGGCGAACCAGCCCTCCTTCCAACCGAGAAGCGGACCGCAGCCGGCCGAGGGCGTCGGCGACCGTGACGGCTCAGAACGCGGCGACGGCCCGGGCAGGGTGGGGCAGGACCTCATCAACTCGCTCGCCTACGTATCATTCTACCACGCCTGCGCCCTTGAGGGGCCGAGAACGGAGAACGAGGCGTGCTCGCTGGTGCGCGAGGCGAACGAGATCCTTGTCGGCCACCCGTGCACCGGGAAGGAGGAGGACTCCGCACTGTTCCAGCAGTGCAAAACGTTCGGACCGGAATTGTCCCCTCGGCAGGGGTGGAGTGCGGACGCGGATGAGGAAGGAGAGGACGGCAGCATCAGCCTCCATCTTGCGACGGCGGTCCGCGCGGGGATGAACCTCTATGACAGCCTCGGCGACCAGTTCCCCGCGCTCATCAACTGGCAACGTTACGGGTCGCCAGCCGAGGACGACTACGGTATCAGCGGACCGACGGTCGAGGACGGGTTCATCCCGGACGTGTACGGCACGGCCGGGATGACGGGGACGAAGTCGTTCGAGTCCGCACCCATCGAGGTCGGCAACATATGGGAGGACGCCCTGTCGTTCCTCGGGTTCGCGGGGAGCGGGGACGCCGTCAGCGACCAGCTGGAGGCGCGGGTCGAGGGCCTCGTCTACCACGTCGACGAGAAGGATGCCA
>CAZAFX010000036.1:0-10444 GCA_964484895.1 uncultured archaeon
TGATCCAGGCCGCGCTCCTGGCCTTCCTGCTGATCCGGCTCTCGGGCGCCGACCGCGAGGTGATGGAGAAGTGGCTGTACGTCATCGTCGGTCTCACGTTCATGACCGGCATCCCGAGGTACGACCACCCAACCGTCACCGCGACATCCTCCGCCGGGTTGGTGATAGGGCGGCCCTGCGTGTCGAACACGAGCGTGTTCCGGACCGGGACCTCCATCCGAATCCGGTCCTGGAACGGCTCCCGGGCCGTCTCCTCAATCATGACCGCGACCGGCTCCGTCACGCGGTCGCTCGGTGTCGCCGTCTCGTTCCGCCCCAGCTTCTGCTTCACGCACTGTGACACCGCGGCACCACCCGACATCGACGAGTATACGGACCCGCCCGCAAACATCTCCCACGTACAGACGAGCTGCGCCGTCCCACGGTTCCGGCTCGGCGACAGCTGGTTCATCGCCGACTGCGCCGCCCGGTTCGCCGCATCGACACTCTGCCGGACCGTGTCCACGACCACGTACCCGGACTCCCCGAACAGCTCCCCGGCGTTCGCCCACTCACCGCCCAGGCCCAGCTGGAACACGACAATCTGCAGGAAGACGACGAGCAGGATGGCCCCGGCCGTCAGCCGCGCCCAGCCCGCCCCGCCAACGACCGGGTTGAACACGAGTAACCGGTACAGCATGTACAGCGCGAAGGCCCCCGCCTCGACGAGGAGCATCTTCGGCGGGTTCGCCCCGACGATACCGACATCACCGCCCGCCGCCATCATCGGCACCAGCGTGATCATCATCAGGTACATGGCGGCGGCGACCAGCGTCGCCTGCAGTGACGCCCACCCCGGTGAAAGCATCCCGCTCCGCCGCACCCCACGCCAGATACCGAACACGAACGCCACGAGCACGATTGTCGCAAGCAGGATCTGCCCGTGCGACATCAGCGCTACGACATCCGCGATACCCAGCACGAGCCCCGCCACCATGAGCGCGAGGAACTTCCAGCCGAACGAGTAGTACGGGCCTACCATCGCTGCACCACCCGCATCAAACGATATGTCACTCTCATACGCTGTACCCCAAGTTGAGTTCGTTGTTCACCTGCTGCAACAGCCGGAGCGCCCTGTCAAGCGTGTTATCGTCCTCAGTCTGCTCGTAGTCACGCAGGAGTTCCTCCACTTCGCTCAGCTTCGCAAGCTGCTCCTCGTACCGGCTCCCCTTCCCCTCCCAGTCGCCGCCAACCATCTCCTCGATATCCTCCAGCATATCCTGTTTCAGCGACCGCGCCCGCTTGTACCGTGCCGGAGTCGATTTCCAGCGACTATCATCTGGCGCACCCGTAACCGGCCTGTCCGCCTGCCCCGGCGGCATATCGGGGTCTTCTGACGGCCCCCACCGCCATGCTCCTGGCTTCCCCATCTCCCGGTCTGCGCCCGGCGGCATGTCGGGTGCGGGCGCCGCCGGCAGGCCTTTCAGGATGTCCCAGATGACCGCGCCGTAGCTGTAGTAGGTCGTTGGGAGGAGAAGCAGGGCAGCGAAGAAGTACAGCATCGCCACGACGCCGGGCGGCAGGAAGAACTCGCCGGCCAGGCCGATGATGCTGAGCACGACGCCGATCTTGACCGGACGGGGGACGTGGAATCCGCCGCCAGTCGGCTGCGCGGACTCGGCGAGTTCGATGAGCATCCGCCACAGCGACCGGACCGCCCAGACAAGGTGCAGGTGGCGCGTCGTCCCGGATTTGAGCGGTACCTCGATACCGGGGGACGTATCGAAGACGAAGACCGCGCCGAGCACCGCCGTGACGATGTTCGCCGCGAACCCTATCCCGATCGCGTTCCCCGCAAGCACAGTCAGCACCACGTTCGCGACCGCAGCAGCCCATGTCCCGACGATGAGGACCATGAGCATGCGGGTGACCGCACTATGCACCCCGAAGTTGTTGATCCGGGTGAGGCCGACCCCGATCGCCGCGATAACGATGCCGACCATCGACGTCGGGATACCCAGCACCGTGAACACCGCAAGGATCGGGACGGTCATCCCGAGGACCCCCGTCATAATCGCCGCAGCGCTGTCGTACGCGCCGCCGTAGATGAAGGCGCCCCAGCCAATCATGAATATCAGCAGGGCTATGCCGGCGATGGGTGTGTACAGGATGAAGACCCCGACTGTGCTGCCGACCGTCAGTATGCCGCCGCCGACGAACTTGACGCCCGGGCTCCCGCCCGCCCTGAAGCCGCGGACACCAGCCGCTGCAGTGAACCCGAACCCGATGATGGCGACGAGGAACAGGACGGCCATCGGGAGCAGCGACAGGTTCAAGAAGGCGACCGTCCCCAGCGCCGGGAGGGCGCCGAACACTGCGATCTTGGATAAGCGGCTGAACGATGCCGGGTTGATCGATACACTGCTGCTATCAGCCACCGGGGCACCACCGGCCGCCTGCCGCAGCCGCTTTTCAATATCGTCCCAGTCGATCGCCATCAGGACCGCCTCCCGCCGCTCTTGATTTTCTCCTCGAGGCGTTCGTACTCGTCACGCAGCTCCTCGATATCGTGGAGGTAGTCCTTCGCCTTGTCCATGTTCCCGGCCTCGTTTGCCTCCTGGAACTTCTGTGTGAGCACCCTGACCTTCTGCTCGATGGTGGACAGTCGCTGGGCGCCCTGCCGGCCGCGCGTGGCCTCGCCCGTCTCGAGCTTTCCGCGCTCGTCCAGTGCGTCCTGGTCCTTGAGGTACCAGGCGAGCGGCGGGGTGACCGGCGGGAACTTGGTAAGGACCATGAACTGGATGCGGTGATAGAACGGTGGCTGGATATATTCCTCCCGCATCGCCTCCTTGATCCCTTTCAGCGCGATGATATAGTAGTTCGGGATGAGGTGGCGGTTGCTGCGCCAGCTCCAGTGGAACGGCATCGAGAGCCGGAGGAAGTCCTCGTGGTACTCGTCGTCCATGATCTGCGCCGCCATGATCCACGAGTCCACCAAGTCATAGTATCCTTCCTCTTTCCGCCGCATCCCGTACGTGTCCGGCTCGAGGCTAATCTTCGTCTTCCCGTAGAAGCCGCGGGCGTGGACCGCTGCCTCGTGGATGAGCTGGTCCTTGGTGAAGACCGTGAGCCCCTCCTCGTCCTCGTTGCTGCCCGCCGCGGCCGCCTCCAGTTCGCCGGGTTCCGCGTCCTGGTCGAGCGGTACCTGCTCCCGCAGCCGCTCCGCCTCCTCCTCGGTCAGCGGGTGCTGCGAGCCGCCCTGCTGCGGCTGCTCCCCGTTCTGTGTGTCGCGCTGCCGCTCCTGATGCGTGTCCGCACGCCGCCCGGGACCGCGGTCCGCTGCCCGCTCTCCCTGCTCCGAGGACCGGGACGGCGACCGTGACCGGTCCGCGTCCCCGGCGGCGGGCTGCTCGTCGTCCTCGTCACGCGCCATACGGCTCCCTCTCCCCCATGTTTGGCGTGCGCGGCTTAAGTAAGTGGCTCCTCCCTACTGTTCCGGGACCGTGACGTTGAACTGGGAGATGCGGTAGGAGCCGGTCGTGGAGATGCGGAGCGTGTTCTGCCCCTTCACAACTGCGTTCTTGCCGAACGTGATGGTGTTCGTCCCCGCGGTCGGCTGCCGGGTGTAGGAGCGGTTCGTGAGGCCGAACTCGACGGGGGCTGGCTGCAGGATGCGCTCCACGTAGAACCGCATCACCCCGCCGCCGTCGCTGGACAGGCGGCCGTACTGACTGCCGGACAGGTTGAAATCACGGACAACCGTCCGCCGCTGCGTCCCGGCGTAGAACGTCAGCGTGACCCGGGCGTTCTGCAGGGTGTACCGGGCATCACCGGCCGTCGAGAACGAGATGGTGTTCTCGCCGGGATGCAGCCCGGTCGAGTTGGCGAAGAACGTCGCCGTGTACGGGGCGGCCCGCGGCTGCGGGTACCGGTCCATCACCGGGCGGCCGTTGATGGCCACGCGGAGCGGCCGCGTCGCGACCGCGTCCTCCGTCACGGAGTACGATATCTCGCCGTGGTCGAACCCGGTAATCTCGTAGTCGTAGACGCGGAACGGCTCCACGACACGGCTGTGCGACCGGTCGTGCAGGACGACCTCCACGTTCTCCAGCGTATACTGCGGCCGCTTCCAGAACCCGGCCACGCCCGGCTGCTCCGCGCGGAACTCGACGATGTTGTTCCCAGCCTGGAGCGCGTCGGTGACCGACAGGCGGACGCGCTGCCCGGTCTCGACGGCCGGGACGTCCACAGATGCGCCGTTGACCGTGACGGTGAGCTGGTCCGGGTCCGCCGCCTGCGTGGGCACGAAGCTGATGTATGCGGTCTCCGGCTGCTCCGCGGAGAACTCGACGATGCCGCTGGTCCCGCCGGTGATGGAGCTGCGGGTCGTCACCGTCTCGCCGGAGACGACCGTCCGGTTCGGGGCGCGCGGCTCGACCGTCACGTCGGACAGCTCAACCGCGGTCCGTGGTGCGGCGTCGCCGGTGCCGCCGACCACTCCGAGCGCCTCGGAGAAGATGGCGTCACCAGTCTGTCCCGTGCCGATGCCACCCTCCTCCGCGTACCCCGCGAGCAGGCCGCCGACGACGAAGATGGCGAGCCCCGCCATGAGGACGTACATGAAGCTGGATGAGGCCATCGCAGCCGTATTGTGTCCCGCTTCATTTAAATGTACCGACACCAGGCCGTGACGAAGCAGATGAAGGTGCTGTCGCAGGACCGGTCCGACGGCTACATGCAGCTGGAGGTGGAGTCTGACACCGATCTCTGGCACCTGCGGCACGTCATCGGGCCCGGCGACACGCTGCGGATGGACGACCAGCGGACCACCATCGAGGGCGGGGAGAAGAAGCACTGCACGCTGACGCTCGAGGTGGAGAAGACCGACTACCAGCGCGGCCGGCTGCGCGCCACAGGTGAGATCACGGCGGCGCCGGAGGACGTCGAGCACGGCTACCACACGTTCAACCTTGAGCCGGGCGTGACGGTCGAGGTGTGGAAGGAGGAGTGGCACGACCACGAACTGGACCGGGTCGAGGAGGCGGCCGAGACCGAGGAGTACACCGTTCTCGTCTGCACCGTGGACAAGGAGCGCGCCCACCTCGCTGTGGTCACGGAGACCGGGATCGACGACGTGGCAGCGCTGGACAGCGATGTCTCCGGGAAGATGTACCGGGACAGGGCGAGCAGTCCGGACGCGTTCCGGAAAGAACTTGCTGGCGTGCTGGCGGAGCACGGGGAGGTCGACCACCTTATCCTCGCCGGGCCCGGGTTCGAGAAAGAGGAGGTGTACGCCGTGCTGGAGGACGAGCATCCGGCCGTGGCGGACGCCGTGACCCTCGTGGACGTCTCGACGGTGGGGATGGCGGGCGTGCAGGAGGTGCTGAAGCGTGGCGCTGTGGACCGCGTGCTGGCGGAGAGCCGGGTGGCGGACGAGGTGGCAGCCGTCGAGGAGCTGCTGGCGCGGCTGCAGCGGGACGACGGCGACGCGGTCTACGGCCCGGAACGGGTGCAGGAAGCGGTCGATATGGGCGCGGTCGACACGCTCCTCATCAGCGACACGGAGGTGCATGAGCGTGAGGCGCTCGTGGAGCGGGTGGAGCAGCAGGACGGCGCCGTGCAGCTCGTGCATGATGACCACGACGCGGGACGGCAGCTGGCGTCGCTGGGCGGGGTGGCCGCGTTGCTGCGGTACCGGATCGAGTGACCACCGGTTTAACGCTTGCGTCGAGACAGGCCGGTATGACTGGGGAGCCAGCGTACACGTTCCGTGAGACGGACGAACTGCCGGAGTGCCGCCAGTGCGGCGCCGAGATGGCGTTCGAGGGCCACGAGGAGGAGCCGACCGGGGAGCGGGACCTGTACGCATGTCCGGATTGCGGCGCCGAGCTCGAGGACCGGTGGACGTTCTAGAACAGCGCCAGGATACGCGCCCCGAGCGAGACCGCGCCGAACAGGAGGCCGCGGAGGAAGCCCTTCGTCTCGTACCTGATGTCACCGCTGTTCAACGCCTGCACCGCGCGCTGTGACGGTCGCTCTGCCGAAGCGATGGAGCGGATTGTCTCCAGGGAGACGAACACCTCAAGCGTCGGGTCATCGAGCGCCGTCTCGTTGATGGCGGCGATCTCAGCGCCGTCCATCACGATGCCGTAGACCCGTTCCCCCTCATCCGTCTCGATGTGCAGGTTGACGCGCTCGCCGGATACCAGCGACCGGATAGCGCCCGGGACGCGGTCAGCGTTCCCGTTCCATAGCTCCTTGGCCCGGGACGGCTCATCCAGGTACCTCGACGGATCCCTGTGCTGGGACACCGCCTTTGTGTCGGCATGTGCCCCTCCATGCGCCGCTACAGCCGGGATGGCGGCAACAAGGACAAACGACAGGAGTAGACGCCGCATGTACTGTCGGTGGTGCCGGGCGCTTATAAGTGCTCGGTCCGGCAGGCAGAAGCTTCTTTAACCGGCGGGCCGCGTACGGGGGTATGGGACGAGGCGCAACGTTCGTGGCCGGCGCCATCATCGCCGCGGCTGGCGGCGCCTTCTACCGCGGCAGCCAGATTGTGGCCGGGACGCTCCCCGAGAACGCGCCGTTCCCGTACGACGCTATCATGCGGTTCGGCGGGGTTGCGTTCATCGGCATCGGCGGTCTGGTCGCGCTGTACGCCCTTGTGGAAGCGGTCATGGCCCGGTCCGGTACGGAGCCGGAGCAGGCAACGCAGCCGACTGAGGAGCCGCGCCGGCAGCAGGCTCCACCTGAAGACGGACCGCGACCGCGCCAGAGCGCACCGCAACAGCCTCGGCAGCGGCAGCTAGGCCCGTACCAGGACGAGCAGCGCTAGGCCTCGCTGACCGGGTACTCATCCGCCCAGTCGGTCATGCCGCCCTCGTAGTCAGTGACGTCGGAGAACCCCATCGCTTCCAGTTTCTGGGCGGCCTTCGGGCTTGCCTCGCAGCTCGGGGAGGCGCAGTAGACCACGATCTTCTCGTCCCGGTCGAACCGGGCCGGGAACTCCTCCTCCACCTGGTCAAGCGGGATGTTGATCGATCCCGGGATGTGCTGCTCCTCGAACTGTTCCGGGGACAGCACGTTTACCAGCACGAATTCATCGTCGCTGTCGAGCTTCTCCTTCAGTGCGTCGCGGTCAATCGTGTCAACCATCGTACGACAACCGTGGCGCGGACGACGTATAAAGGTGGCGGCTTGCCCCCCCATCCTGGCAGCATCCCTCACGAGTGTCAGCCACGCTTGAACCCGATGGCGGCGCCGGCCGTGAACGATGCGCCCAGCCCGAGCGTGGTGACGAGGCGTCCGTAAAGGCCCGGTGCCGCGGCCGCTGCCTCGCCGCCGACGTCGATGATGCCGGCGGTCAGCGCCGCCCAGTCCATTGAGATGACGCCCTGCCCCTCCAGCCATTTCACCACGAGCAGCAGCCCGCCGACGAGGAGCGCCACGAGTTTCGTCACCTTCTTCGCCAGCAGCCCCGTGACGAACCCGAGGACCGCACCGCTCCCCACCTCGAGCGCGAACGCCTCGTTCAGGACCGCATCCAGCACCATGCAGCCGGGTTGGTGCCGCACGTTCAAAAAAGGCGCGGCGGGGCGTCGGCACAAACTGTATAAACGCGCACCCGGCTACGGAGGGTATGGCCCGCGCGCTCGAGGACGACGCACGCGCCTGGCTGGCGGACTCCGGCCACCTTGTCCACGTCTCCGTCCTCGTGTTCCTGCCGCTCATCGTGTACGGGGTCACCCGGTTCAGCGCCCTCAGCGATATCAGCTACCTCATCTTCCCGCCGCTCGCCTCCGCCGTCTTCACCCTGTTCTTCGATCCGGACGGCACGTACTCGACGGTCCGGCGGCTGGTCGGCGGGCTGACGCTGGGGGCGGCGGTCGGATGGGCGATGTACGCCGCGTTCGGGTTCTCCAGCCTGGCGGCGGCACTCGCCGTGCTCGGGACCAGCCTCCTCACATGGCCGCTCGACCTCGAGCACCCGAGCGCGTACGCAACCGCCCTTCTCGCCGTGCTGCTGCAGGCTGACTCCCCGCTCTACGTCGCCGGCGTCTTCCTGTCCACCGGGGCCGTCGGGGCGCTGTTCCACGCATGGCGGGCGACGATATACGAGCCGCGCGGCCGGTACCTGTACGACGCCCTCCGCGACGAGGACCGCGTCCTCATCCCCATCCGCGGCGACCCCGACATCGACATCGTGGAGGTCGGCGGCCGCATCGCGGCAGCGCACGACGACGGCCGCATCGTCCTCCTCGGCATGGACGGCGTGCAGCGGTCGGAAATCGGCCCTCTCGCCGACGAGGTCCGTGACCGGTTCGGCATCCCTGTCGACACCGCGGTCACGCCGGACGACGACCCGGACCGGGTGCTGGAGACAGCGGACCGGTACGGCTGTTCCGTCATCGCCGCCCGGTATCAGGAGGACGGTGACCCCTACACCCCGTTCACCCGCCGCCTGTTCGAGGGCGACCAGGACGTCATCCTGTTCCGGCTCGACGGCGACACCGGGCCCTGGGACGACGCCATCATCCCCGTCAAGGACGCGGACCGGCTGTCCCGCGTCATGATCGAGCTGGGCTCCCGGCTCGTCGACAGCGGCGACATCTCCGTCACCTCCGTCATCGACCGGGAGCGGGACCGGCGCCGCGCCGAGAAACGCCTGTTCGACATCGTCAGCGGATTCGAGGACGTGGCCACCGACCGCTCCGACCTGCTGGACACGCGCATCATCGACGCCGGCGACCGCCCCATCCACGACGTCATCACCGAGGCCGCAACGGACTACGGACTCGCCATCGTCGGCGCCTCGACCGACCGCTCCTCCCTCTCCCGGATGCTCCGCGGCCCGACCGCGGCACCGCTGCTGGACGGCCGTGACGGTCCGCTCCTCGTCGTACACAGCAGCACCCGGCGGCCGCTCGCAGACCTCCCCGTCATCGGCCCGTTGCTCAGCCGGTAAGCAGCCGGGCCACGCGGTCCCAGTGCTGGACGGTAAGATAGCCGAGAAAGATGCCGATGATGCCCATGACACCGGACAACGTCGGTGGCGCCGGGATGGGCAGATCCATGGCAGCGAACACCACGCCCACCACCAGCCCCGTCACCCCGGCAAGCATCCAGTCCGCCACCATCGCGTCCACCGGCAACGAGGTGTAGCCGCGTGTTAAAAACGGCTTCGGTCCCGGCACGGCAACAAGAAAAAGGAAGTGACTGCCGGCGCCACTATTCTGGCTGCATGACGCCGGACAGGATGGTGGCCGCGACGATGATAGCCGTCGACAGGACGACGAAGTCACCGCCCGGCGTGTAGCCAGCGAGCGCGGCGCCGTTCCCCACGACGAAGACGACGAAGAAGAACGACAGCACCGCCAGCACCACCATCACAATCGCAGCAACGACGCTCCCAACCACGTTGGAGAGCGCGTCACCGATCGACCCCATTGTGTGAATCACCTGTACACGTGTGAAACTCGCTGTCTTAAAACGGCTGCGGCAGCACCGATTTAAGCATCAATCCCCCTGGCGTGGCGGCATGGCGGACCACATCCGGCTCCCGGACGCGTACGGCGCGGTCCTCGACGACCTGCAGGACTACCTGGCAACGCTGGACGTGCCGGCAAAATCGCGCACGGCGGTGGCGGACGCTATCACCGGCCCCGACCACATCCCAGTGAACTACGACGTCCACGCCCCTGCGTTCGCACACCTGTACGCGCCGACCAACTACTGCAAGGCAGCAGCCGTGCTGGAAGCCGACCCGCCCTCACCGGAGGATACCGTGGCCGACCTCGGCTGCGGGCCGGGCGCCGCAACGCTCGCCTACCTGACGTGGCGCGACGCCCACGGGTACGACGGGGCTGTGGACGCGGCGCTCGTCGACCGGAGCCGAGCGCAGCTCGCGCTGGCCCGAGACCTTCTCGACACTTGCAGCCCCGTGGCGGTCGACACGACACGCCTAGAAGGCGACCTGACAGCGTACACCACGGACACGGATGTCGTCCTCATGGGGCACGTCCTGACAGAGCAGCGCGACCGCGCACAGAATCTTCTCGACCACGCCGAGAACGCCGCGCGGCACGACTGCCGCGTCGTGGAGCGGGTCGGAGACCCTGTCTGGGACGCGCTGGACGCGGAGCCGGACACCGTGCGGCTGCAGAGATACACGGACGACGCCGGGGAGCCTGTGGAGACCAGCTACCTGTCCAGATGAAGCGCGGCCGCCACACCGATCAACGTACTTTGAATCTGCTTTCACGCCGACGATGCGCCTCGACTCCACTAACCACCTCACCAACCACAGATTTAACGGCAGATAGCTCTCCTAACCCGACACCCGCGCCGCGGCCGCCCCCTCATCGACTCCGGTAGGAACAATCAGGACAACGCGGGAAGCATCAGAACAGCGCTAAAGCGTCGGGGGCGGGATTTGAACCCGCGTCGGCGCATACACGCCGAG
>CAZAFX010000037.1:0-10343 GCA_964484895.1 uncultured archaeon
CTCCTCCCGTGTCGCCGAGTTAGGGAAGTTGCAGGTCTTGGAGATGCCGGAGTGGTTGTGCTCCTGGAAGGCGGCCTGGATGTCGACGTGCTCCTCCGGGGTGACCCGGTCGGCGGTGACGAACAGCTGCTTGATGCGGGGCGGCAGCACGTCGTCGCTGATTGATGCGACGCCCTCCCACTCGTTGTTCCGCATCAGGTCTTCCGCCTCCTCCTTGACCGCGTCGACGTCGACGTCGTTCGCTTCCAGTGCATTGAGGAAGTAGTCGTCGAACTCGACCAGCATGTCCTCACCCTGAATGTCCTTGGCCACGTTCTTGAAGTAGGCCAGCGAGTAGATCGGCTCGCAGCCGCCGGACGTGTCCGCGATCATGGACGTCGTCCCGGTGGGGGCGATGGTGACAAGGTTGTGGTTCCGCAGCTCCAGGCCGTCTTCCCAGTTCTGGGGGTCGAGCCCGCCCGTGTAGGCTGTGAACCAGTCGGGGTAGTCCGTGGGGTCGCTCCACTTGGAGTCGTCCCAGTCCGGGAACCGTCCGCGCTCCTGCGCCAGCTCGTGGGAGGCCTGGACGGCGAACCGGGTGATCAGCCGCTGGATCTCTTTCGCGGCCGCCATGGACGCGTCGGAGCCGTACCGGATGCCGAGCTGGATCAGCATCTGGGCGAAGCCCATCAGGCCGAGCCCGATCTTCCGCTTCGCCTCCACCGACGCGTCGATCTCCTCCAGCGGGAAGTCGCTCATGGTCACGACGTTGTCTAGGAACCGGGTGCCGACCGTGGCGATCCGCTCGAACTCCTCCATCCGCAGCGCGTCCTGCATGAAGGCCTGCATCGCCTCGTTCAGGCGCTCCTCGGTGTCGTAGTCGTACTCCGGGTGCTCGGCCTTCCACTCCTGGAAGTTCCGGCCCTTGCCGTCGCCCTTGTCCTCCACGAGCAGGGACAGGTTGATGTGGCCGAGATTGCACGCCTCATAGTTCTCCAGCGGCTGCTCGGCGCACGGGTTTGTCGCCTCCATCCGGTGCTCCGGATGCTTCTCCACGTCGAAGCTGTGTTCCTGGTTGGCCGTATCGTACATGTAGAGCCCCGGCTCGCCGTTCCGCCAGGCGCCGTCGATGAGGCAGTCCCAGATGAACCGCGCCGGCAGTGTCATGGTCTCGCCCGGCTCCAGGTCGATGTCGTACTGCGTGATATCGTCGCTGAAGGTGTGGGCGAAATCCCGCCAGAAGTTGTCATCCTTGCCCTGGTCGGATCCCTGCGCCTCCGGGTACCAGTCCTCGTCCTGGTTGTAGAACTGCGCCGTCGACTCCGTCACCGTGTGCGGCTCCCCGGTCCGCGGGTTGATCAGGGTGTACTCCTCGTCCTGCTTTACCGCCGTCATGAAGTCGTCGGAGAGGCCGACGGAGATGTTGAAGTTGGAGAGATTGCCCTCCTTCCGTTTGGACACGACGAACCGCAGCACGTCAGGGTGGTCGACGCGCATGATCCCCATCTGGGCGCCGCGCCGCTTCCCGCCCTGCTTGATGGTGCCGCACATCTGGTCGAACACGTTCTGGAACGTCAGCGGGCCGGAGGCGATGCCGCCGGTGCTGTTGACCGGGTCGCCCTTCGGCCGCATCAGGTGGAACGGGTAGCCGACCCCGCCACCGGTCTGGAAGATGTTGGCCGCGTCGTGCACCGCGTTGAAGATGCTGTCCATGTCGTCCTCCGGGTGCACCACGAAGCATGCGGAGAGCTGCTGCAGCTCCGCGCCCGCGTTCATCAGCGTCGGCGAGTTCGGCATGAACGCGAGGTGCGTCATCAGGTCCCGGAACTCCCGCCACTCGTCGTCGAAGTCCCGCGCGTCGTGTTCCTTGGCTGGCTGCGCCACGTTCTTCGCCACGCGCTCGAACAGCTCCTCGGGCGCCTCCGTCGGCTCGCCGTCCTCGTCCTTCAGCAGGTACCGGGCCGGCAGGATGCGCTCGTACGCGTTCTCCGTCAGCCGCTCCTTGACCGTCTCACCGGTCACCCGCTTCACCGGGAGTTTGAACTGTGTCGTCGTCTCCGCCGTCTGTGCTGTCTCTGTCGTCTCACTCATCATGCGTCCCTCTGCCGGGAATCGTGTGCTGCTGTTCTCACCTTCTTCAACCTTCGCCCGCACCCTGCTTCAGCGTCTCGACCTCCTCCTCGAACGCCTCCACGTCCTCGAACGACCGGTAGATGGAGGCGAACCGGACGTACGCGACCTCGTCGAGCTCCTGCAGCCGCTCCAGCACGAGGTCGCCGATATGTGCGCTCTCCACCTCCTTGCGACCGCTCGCCTGGAGCTCTGCCTCGACCGCGTCCGCCAGCCGTGCGATCGCATCCTCGTCCACCGGCCGCTTCTTGCACGCCTCCTCGATACCCTCCACCAGCTTCTCCCGGGAGAACTGCTCGGTCGATCCATCCTCCTTCACCACCTGCAGCGCCGGTGTCTCCACGCGCTCGTACGTTGTGAACCGCTCCTCGCAGTCCTTGCACTCGCGGCGGCGCCGGGTCATGTTCTCGCTTGCGATGTCGCGCGTCTCCACGACGCGGGTCGAGCCGTGTCCACAGTGCGGGCAGTTCATCCTTCCACCGTACCATCCCCACGACATGTGTTCCGCATCACATGTAGAGCGAAATCTCTTTCTCGTCCACTACATGTTGTGGGTGTACGCCTCTCCACTTGCGGCCTCTCCCTTAATAAACCTGTTTCTTGCCTCCGGCATATCCGTTCCGACACCTGTACCCGACCACACCGGTCGAGGCGGTCATCGTCGCCAGCGCAGAGAAGAGAAAAAAAGGGGGGAAAGACTGTGGAACGCCGTGTGGCGTCCCGGGGCGCGACGCTGCTTACACGTCGCGCGCCTTGACGGTCTTCCGACCGTTGTCCTCGGCTCGACTGACAGCGCGCTCAACCAGTTCCTGGGCGCGCCTGTCGAGCTCCTCGTAGAAGTCCGCGCCCACGTTGACGCCTTCCGCCGCCTCGCGGACACCAGACTTCTTGATGAGTCGTGCCATGTGGAATCACCTAGCTCAGCATGGTCAGACCACCTTTTTATAACCTTAGGTCCTCTCGACCGTTATTACCCGTCCTACACAACCTCTCCCCGGGGTTCGCCGTATAAAAGCCTGTCGTCGCGGCGGGCTAGCCGTTCAGCAGGTCCTGCATCTCGTCGTACCACTCGTCCAGGACGGCTGCGGCCGCGTCCCGCACCTCGGGCAGCGGTAGCCGCTCGTAGACGTAGTAGACGGTGCGGTCGGTCTTCCCTTCCCGGGCCACGACACCCTTGTCGTGCAGCGTCTTGACGGCGCGCTGCACCATCGACCGGCTCCGCCCGGTCTCGTCCGCCAGCTCCTGCACCGTCCAGGCGTCGTCACCCATGGCGAAGAAGCAGTCCTGTTCCAGCTCCGACATCCGCAGCGTCTCCGCGATCAGCTCGTCCGCCCGGTCGATCTCGATGAACGACCCCATTGTGCACCACGTGTGCACACACCGTATAAATACCTGATGCTGCGCGAGATACTTATGGTTCGGCCCCCGCACGGGGTGCATGGACCGGGACGCGCTTGCCACCGAGCTGACCCGGGCCGCGGATGGTGACCTGCCGTACGATGTCGACACGGGCGCGTACCGGTCGGCGTGGCACGACGCCCCGCAGTACGACCGGGAACGCGTGGACGCGGTCTCGCCTGCGCTCGGCCGGGCGCTCGACGACTACACCGACGCACTGGATGCGATGAACGCAGCCCGGACGGAGATCGCGTCCCGGGCGGTCACGCTGGCCTGGGCGCTGCCGGACCTGGTCGAGGAGCGGGACGGGTACCGGCTCGTGCTGTCGCGGCACCCGACCCGTGACCGGACCGTGATATACGACCCGGTCGGCCGGTTCGTGGAGCGGTTCGAGGACGGGTTCCGCGAGGCGGTCGGGCCGGACGCGCTGCGGTCCCGGATGCTGGGCAAGGCGCTTGCGCAGCGGCCGTGGTACGCGTCCCACATCCGGCGGTGGGACGACCGGTACGACGGCTGGGCGGAGGTGGTGTGGGCATGGCGCACCGCTGAAGACATCCCTGCGGTGCTGCGGGACCGGCAGGACGCCCAGGCGGACGCGGTCGATGCAGCGGACGCGGGACGGGCACGGATGGCCGACGCGCGGATCGCTGGCAGGCTGTGATCACCAGACGCCCTGCTCTTCGAGGAACTGCAGCGTCTCTAGGAGGTAGGCGTCGGTCAGGGGCTCTCCCCCGAAGTAGGTCATGACCGGGACCTTCGCCCGGTACAGTTCGTATGCTGCCCGCTCCCCGCTGTCGACGTAGTCGGCGACGGTGTCGAGCAGCGTCCGCTCGGTGGCGGCGAACCTGCCGCTGCCGACGCGCGCCTGCAGCAGTGCGGCGCTGTCCATCGGGTTGATACCGTCGACGTCCGGGTGCCGGGACAGCATCCGGTCGGAGACATCTAGGAACCGGTCGTCGAGCGAGGGATCGTCGAGCGTCAACCGCAGCCGGCCGAGCGCGTGCAGCGGGTTCGCGTAGAAATGGTGTTCCTCGTCGAACCGTTCCTCCGCGACGACCCGCCGCAGGAAGTCGCCGTTCTCCTCGTAGCCGGCGTCATGGAGGAACGCGTTCACCGCCGGGTCGACATCGTTCGGCGGGCCGTCCTCCCGCACGAGCTCGTTGGCGTAGGTGTGGACCGCGCCGTCGTCGATGTCCTCCAGCCGGGTGAGCGTGTGCGTGCGGTCGAACGCATCCGCGCCGGTCCGGCACGCGTCCCAGAGGGCGTCGTGGTCCTGTGCCAGCACCTCCCGTGCCCACGTGTCCCGGAACCCGTCCGCGGCGTCCTTCGTCGCGTCCAGCGCCTGCATGGTGAGGGCGAGCGTGTCCTGCGAGTAGAGCACGTCGTTGCCGCCGAGCCAGGCGTCCATCTCGTCCCGGTCGACGTGGTCGTCCTTGTAGCCGCGGGCGTACGGGAAGACCGTCATCGTCCCGCGCACGTCCCCGTCCGGCGTGGTGGTGTGGGCGGAGGAAAGGGCGTCCCGCAGGTAGTCCTGCGCGACGGCCGCCCACCGGTCGTCGCCCGCCCGTTCCTGCTCGTCCGCCAGCACCGTCACGGCGTACGCGTCGGCGAACGGGGAGAAGTGGGTGGAGTCGAAGGCGCGCCGCGTCTCCAGCCGTCTGTGGTGGTCGCGCTCGCCGCGGGCGACGCCGTGCCACGCCCTGTAGGCGGTGTTCAGCCGCCGGAAGAGCCACGGCACGCCGCGGGGGATGGGGAGGTCGTCAGGTAGCCGGTCCGGCGCGTTGAAGACGGGGGAGCGGCCGACCGGGCCGACGCCGGGTGCATCGACTCCCTCGTACGCGGCCTCGACCGGGATGCCGCCGTACTGCTCCCAGTCGTCGATGAGTCGGTCGCGGAGCGTGTCGCGCAGCGTCTCGGTGTCGGGCCGCGCCATGCACGGGGCCGTGCAGCAAGCTTTAAGTCGTTCAGCCGCCGCTGATGACATCGAGCACGCGGAACGTCGTTGCGTCGGCGACCGTGTCGGCCAGGGGGACGACGGCACCGTCGCGCTCGACGATGACGGTCTGCGGGTCGATGCCGGCCGCCTGCAGCATCTCGGTGACGGTGGCGTCGCCATCGACGTCCACGGTCAGTTCCTCCGTGCGGCCGGAGCCCTCCTCCTCGCGGTGCAGCGTCCGTTCCATGCGGTCGTCCGTGCCTGTGAGGGTTAAGAATCTGTCGGCGCCCCAAGGCGTAAAAGCCGCGCGGACCCGCACAGGGTGCATGGACGCGCTGGTGTTCTCGTGGAGCGGGTCGTTCCGGGCGGCGTTCGACGACCGGGCGGCGGCCATCCGGTCGCTGGTCGCGTTCGGCCACGACCGCGGCTTCGAGGTCGGCCTCGTGGCCGAGGAGGAACGCGAGGACGTCGAGGACGACGTCATGGCGCTGGACCTCGATCTGGACTTCGTGGTCGGGCACGTCGAGGATATCCGGGAGGTGCTGCGGGCGCTGCATGGGAGGTACGACAAGGTGTTCTTCGTGTCGGACGTGCCGGCGGAGCTCGCTGCCGTCAACCGGAGCGGGGCGTTCACGGTCGGGTACGGCGGTGGGGGAGCGGACGCTGACGAGCTGGGCGGGGTCGGCCCGAACTATATCGTTGACGATCTGGGGGAACTGGAGCAGATCCTGACGCTCGAGGGGCTCAAGGACTGAACGTTTTTTACCCCTCCCGCCGTATACGGTGGCATGGAGCGGCGGACGAAGCGCCGACTGTGGTACGCGGCTGTCGTCGTGGTCAGTGTCGTCGGAAGCGTCGTGGGCAGCCTGCTCGCCGGGGTCGCCGCCTACGTCTACTGGCGGGACCGGGAGCCGGAGACGGCGAAGCGCCTGCTCCTCATCGGTGGCGTCCTCTTCGTCCTCCACGTCCTCCTGTTCGCCGGCATGATCTGGTCGTACCTGTCGGTGCAGGCGGAGCTGCGGGAGGAGCAGCGGGAGCTCCAGCAGCTGCAGGAGGAGCGCCTGCTGCGCGACCAGCTCCGGGTCGTCGACATCCGCTGCGATGCGGCGGCTGACGCGGTCAACGTGACGGTGCGGAACACGGGGACGGCCGCGTACAGCGTCTCGGCGGCCACCGTCACGGTGCAGGCGGTGGACGGTGGGACGGCCGCTGTGGCGGCGGACGCCGCCGGTGCAGGGTTCACGACGCCCGGCGGTGTCGGGACCGTGTCGGCGTCGACGCCGCTGACAGCCGATGCGGCATACCGGGTGCGGCTCGAGATGACGACGGACCGGGGCACCATCGCGCTGTCCGGCCGGTGCCGGGCCGCGTAGGTCACTGCCGGGTGTGGGCGTCAACGCCCTCGGACTCGCGGATGTGGTGGAACAGGTACTCTTGCGCGTAGCCCGGGTACTCCTGGAAGTAGCTGCGCATGTTGTCGGCGGTCGTCCGGTAGTCCTCGTCGTGGTGCTCCGGGTAGTGCTGTTCGATGGCGCGCCACGCCCAGGTGTCGAGCGGGAACGCCTCCATCTTGCCAAGCGAGAACAGCAGCACGCAGTCGGCGACCTTGTCGCCGACGCCGTTGATTTTCTGGATCTCCTCGTGAGCGTCGTGGTAGTCCATCTCCTCGAGCTCGTCCTGCTTCACCTTACCCTTGATGAGGTGGCGGATGGCGGACTGGACGTACTTCGACCGGTAGCCAAGCCCCATCCGCCGGAGCTCGCGCTCGGAGACGTCGGAGAGCTCGTACAGGGAAGGGAACTGCTTGTACGTCCTGCCGTCGTGCTCGATGGTGTCCCCGTACTTGTCGACGATGTTGTCGAACATTTCCTTGATGCGTGGGATCTGCATCTGCGGGCTGCACAGGTAGGAGATGAGGCAGGGCAGGAACTCATCCTGCACGAGGCGGAGGCCGCGGTGGTTGTCCACCGCCTCCGCCATCAGGTCGTCCTTCCGGATGTGGTCGATAATCTCGTCGATCGGGTCGTGCAGCCGGAACAGGCTCTCCACCGGCCGCTCGATGTCGCCGGAGGTCTCGTAGTGCAGGTCACCGGTCTCGTCCTGCCAGACGATGACGGCCTCGCCGTTCACGGTTGTGTAGAACTTCGTCTGGTCGTCGCCGTCGGACGGCTCGTACAGGGGGTCGCCGTTCACCTTGTGCCAGCAGAACGTTTGTCCGCACTGCATGGTCTTCTGGAGGTCGAACGCGCCCTCCTCCAGATCGATGACCCCTTGCATCTACCCGAGAACGCCCACCCAACTTCATAAACTTACTCCACGGTAGCACCGCTCTCCTCCCTGTTGAGAGCACCGTACGATAACAACAGTCGCCGGACCGCCTCCTGGTACAGGTCCGTCTTCGTGGTGAACACGCCGTCCTCCACCAGCTCCGTCACGGCGTCCGCGACCGGAGCGGGGAGGTAGAACGACACCTTCCGGTTCTCCTCCTCACCCATATCTCCTACAGGGCTGCAGTCGCATAAAAAGCATGCGCCGCCGTCAGTCGTCCTGGTCGTCCGGCCGGTATTTCACGAACCCGGTGCCCGCATCGTCGTCCGGCTGCTTCTCCGCCTGCTTGGCCGTCCGCCGCAGGTACGACCGGCCGCACCGGTGGCACCGGATACGCTTCTCTGCCTCGCTTTTCTGCTTGAACCCGCAGTCCGGACAGACGTAGTACATGTCGTACCACAGGAGGACCAACGTTTACCAGTCCTGTCATCCGCTGCCCTCGACAAGGTCGCCGAACCCGGCCGCGCCCATGCGCTCGTCCGCCTCCACCCGGTCGACGAACCCGTCCACGTCGTCCAGCTCCCCTCGTGCCGCGGCGTCGCACACGAGGTCCGCTGCCGTCTCCGGCTTCCCAGCCTCGACCATCGCCGCGACGAACCCGGCGGCTGGTTCCCACTTCTCCCGGTGGAACGCCGTCTCGATTACATCCGCCACCGCACTGGCCTCGCCGTCATCGAGGAGCCGCGCCACCGCGTCCCGGGCCTCGTCGGGTGCAAGGTAGTCGACCGCGGTCACGTGCTCCTCCTCGTGCGCCGGGCAGTACCGCGCGTGCACGCTCGTCAGCCAGACATCGTGCCGCGGCCGTCCCATCCCGTCAACCTTCGTGTAACCCGGCGTGAGCGCGCGCTCGTCCACGGCCGTGCGGTCGGCGTCCGCCGCGCAGCGCACGCCGTCCTCCTGCCGCTGCAGCCGCTGCCGGACGTGGTCCTCCGCCACGGCGTCGTAGGGCACGCCGCCGTCGCCGTCGCGGGCCGCATCTGCCTGCCCGTCCCCGATCGCGTCCAGCTCCCGTTCCACGTAGTCCGCGATATCCGCGGCCAGCCGGTCCCAGTCCGGCTCGCCGCCGCGGCCGGTCCAGTACAGCGCCAGCGCCTGCCGCTGCGCTGACCAGTCCGCGTCCCGCTCCTGCAGGTCGTCGAGGTAGTCCTGCACCGCACCGTACGCAGCACCGTCCGCGTCCAGCCCGTCCGGCCCGGCCCGGACCGCGTCGACGAGGTAGTCGGCGATGGCGTCCGGCGTCCACCCCTGCTCCGCCGCTGTTCCGAGGCCGTCGCGCACCATACCCTGCACGCGGCCGGCGGAACGTTAAAATCTGTGCGGTGAAAACGCTTCGGTGTTTGACGAACGTTTAGCGACCGGTCACCGGGTGCCGAAGTGCTTGTCCTCGAGCGCGACCAGACCCTCGACCAGGACGAAGAAGATGGCGAGCGATCCGCCGATCTCCAGCCAGTCGACCGGCGTGAGCGGGACGACCTTGAACAGCGTCTGGCCGACCGAGGTATACAGCACGGCCATGTGGAGGGCAAGCGCGGCGGCGATGGACCCCCACAGCAGCCGGTTGGAGAACACCGGGGTGTCGTAGACACGGCGGATGGCCTGGATGCCGACCATCTCGAAGACGACGAGCGCGGTGAACGCCATCGTCTGCGCGTGCTTCATGGCTGCGATCTGCGTCATCCCGGCCGCCCGCGCTTGGAACAGGTTGAGGAAGAACAGCGGGAGGATGGCGACGGTCATCAGGACGCCGATGCCCGCGATCATCCCCATCAGCCGCCGGTCGATGACGGGCTCGTCCGTGTCCCGCGGCGGCCGGTCCATGATACCAGGCACCTTCCGGTCGGCGCCGAGGGCGATAGCCGGCAGCCCGTCCGTCACCAGGTTGACCCACAGCAGCATCGGCGCCGTCAGCACGACGGCCTCGACCGCCTGCTCCACGTACGTCCAGCCAGCGGCCTCGACCGCCTGCCGCGAACTCTCCTGGAACAGCGTCGGGAACATGAACGCGCCGAGGATGGTGCCGAACAGCAGTAGCAGGACCTCTCCGGCGTTGTACGACAGCAGGTAGGAGACGAACTTCCGCACGTTATCGAATATACCACGTCCCTCCGCGACCGCGTCACGGATTGTCACGAAGTTGTCATCGCGGAGGATCATGTCGGAACTCTGCTTGGCGACATCCGTCCCGCGGATACCCATCGAGACGCCGACGTCTGCGTTCTTCATGGCGGGCGCGTCGTTCACGCCGTCGCCGGTCATCGCCACGCGGTGACCGTTCGCCTGCAGCGCCTTGAGGATGCGGACCTTGTGGGCGGGCGACACCCGGGCGAAGACCTCGATCTCCTCCACGCGCTCCTGCAACTCCTCGTCGGACAGCGCATCGACCTCGTTCCCGGTCATCGCGCCCTCGGGGTCGAATCCGACCTGCTCGCCGATGGCCTCGGCGGTCATCCGGTTGTCACCGGTGGCCATGATGACCTTGATGCCGGCGTCCCGGCAGTCCGCCACCGCGCCCGCGACCTCCTCCCGCGGCGGATCGATCATCCCCTGCAGCCCGAGGAACACCATGCCGGAC
>CAZAFX010000038.1:0-2352 GCA_964484895.1 uncultured archaeon
GTCGTCAGGGTCGTGGAACGCGTTGTCGCGGTCGCGGAACAGGGAGACATGGGTGTGCATGCCGCTGCCGTTGACGTCCGCGATCGGCTTTGGCATAAACGTGGCGTGGAGGTCGTGCAGCTCGGCGATGGCACGGACGACGGTGCGGAACGTGGTGATGCGGTCAGCCGTTGTGAGGGCGTCGGCGTGGCTGAAGTCGATTTCATGCTGGCCGTCCGCGACCTCGTGGTGGCTGGCCTCGATGTCGAAGCCGACCGCGTCAAGGTTGAGCATGATGTCACGGCGGAGCGGCTCCGCAAGATCGCGGGGGGCGAGATCGAAGTAGCCGCCGGCATCGTGCGGGGTGGTCGTCGCGCCCCTGTCATCCGTCTCGAAGACGAAGAACTCCGGCTCCGGGCCGACGTGGCAGGTGAAGCCGCGGTCCCGGGCGTCCTGCACGACGCCGCGGAGGACCGCGCGCGGGTCGCCGGGGAAGGGGTCTCCCTCCGTGTCGGTGACGTCGCAGATGACGCGGGCGGTCGTCACGCCGTCCCGGTCCACCTGCTTCCACGGCAGGACGGCGAACGTGTCGGGGTCCGGCGCCAGTCGCATGTCACTCTCGTGGATGCGGGCGAACCCGTCGATCGAGGAGCCGTCGAACCAGATGCCGTCCGTGAACGCCTTCTCCGCCTGGCCGGCCGGGATGGACACCTCCTTGACGATGCCGAGGATGTCCGTGAACTGGAGGCGGAGGAAGTCCACGTCGTGCTCCGTGATTACGTCTAGCGGGTCGTCCATGGATATCGGTGAGAAGAGAAGGCGTGGCCGGGTTGCCCCGGCCGCGGCATGTTACTGCTGTTGCTGCATCGGCGCCACCTCACGGCTGGACCGAAATCCGGCGGAGCTGGGCGTCCTCGTGGACGCGTACCGCAGGGTCCTCCTGTTCTTGTTCGGTGTCGAGTTCGGTCTCCCACTGCCGGCATTCCGCGCACATCGTGTGTCCCTCCGTGTACTGCACAGTATGTACGTTCCCCATTAAATAGTCTTCTATGGAAGAACATCCGGTTTTTTATAAAAATCCGTTCATATGTGCATTACATGGCCGTTGACAGGACGGATCGGCGAATGATTGCACAGCTGGAGCAGGACGGGCGGCAGTCGCTCCGGGCGCTGGCGGACCGGCTGGACCTGTCGCCATCCACCGTCTCGAACCGGTTCCACCGGCTGCAGGACGACGGCATCATCAAGGGGTTCCGGCCGGTTCTGGACTACGAGGCGCTTGGGTTCGATCTGACCGCCATCATCGAGGTGAAGGCTGACGCCGACGCGATGCAGGCAACGGTGGACCGGCTGGCGACGCTCGACCCTGTCGTGTCGCTGTACGAGGTGACTGGGCCAACGGACATCATCCTTGTCTGCAAGTTCCGGGACCGTGAGGCCATGAACGGCGGCGTGAAGCAGTTCCAGCAGGTGGACGGCGTGACCGAGACACAGACGAAGGTGGCGCTGTCCGCACCGCTCGAGGGCGGCCGCGTCGACCTTGGCGCCGACGACAGCTAGAAAAAGGCTGCCGCGGAGGCGCATGCATGGACCTGAAGGAGCGGCTGCGCGACGAACTTCCGGACGAGGCGCTGCAGCATGTGCGGACGTCGTTCGACCTCGTGGGGGATATCGCCATCATCAAGGTCCCCGACGAGATCGAGGAGCACGCAGGCACCATCGCCGACGCGGTGATGGCGCAGCACAACCGGGTGGAGACGGTGCTCCGGAAGGTCGGCGAGCGAAGCGGAGAGTTCCGTGTCGCCGACTACGCCGTGGTGCGGGGGGGCCGGACCGAGACCCTGTACAAGGAGCATGGCTGCCGGTTCAAGCTGGACCCAACCGAAGTGTATTTCTCCGAGCGGCTCGGCCATGAACGGGAGCGCATCGTATCACAGGTGGATGAGGATGAGCACGTCATCGACATGTTCGCCGGCATCGGACCCTTCGCCGTCCTCATCGCTGCTAACGCCGGTGCGTCGGTGGATGCATTCGAGAAGAACCCGGCGGCGCTCGACTACCTGCGGGAGAACGTGGCGCTGAACGGCGTCGAGGAGCGGGTGGTGGTGCGCGGCGGCGACGTGGCCGAAACGCTTCCGGCAGCAGGTGTGACCGGTGACCGGGCGATCATGAACTTGCCCGGCGGCAGCGACCGGTTCGTCGGGCTGGCGGCGGACCACGTCCAGCCGGGGGGGACCGTCCATCTCTACCGGTTCGTGCCAGAGGACGACCTCTGGGCCGTTCATGGGAGCTTCGACAATGAACTCGTCGCCGATGATGGCGATCGGGGTACGATCCCTTCGGAGAGATCTGAAGACATCGAACTCCTCTACT
>CAZAFX010000038.1:2362-9372 GCA_964484895.1 uncultured archaeon
GTTCGTGCCGGAGGATGATCTGTGGGAGGCGGCCGAGGCGGAGGTCCGGGAGCTGTTCGCTGCGGCCGGTGCAGAGGTGGCTGCCGTGGACGGGACGGTGTGCGGCCATTACAATCCCGCGGTGGAGCGGGTCTGCTTCGACGTCCAGCTCTCCGGATGACCGGGCGTCAGAAGGTGCGGTAGCCGATACCGAGCGCGAGCAGCACGACCACCGCCAGGATGAGCGACACCGCCGTCGCCGGGCTGGCGAAGATCTGGCCGGTCAGGCCCCGGACGGCGCCGGTCTCCGTGACCGTGGCTGTCTTATTGCCGACAGTCACGTTAACCGCGACAGACTGCCCCACGCGCTGCTCCGTATCGCTGACCGAGAGGGTGGCGGTGTAGCTTCCTGTACTGAAGTAATCCGGCGCCAGATAGAGGTATGCCGCCCTGCTTGCACCGGCAGGGACCGTCACGCGCTGCGGGCGGACGTCCATCCAAGACGGCCCATCCAGTGCGAGCGTGTACGTGTTCTCCCGGGTGCCGTTGTTCCGTACCTCGTACGTGAGGAGTGAGGTATTCTGCTGGTCGAGCGCGACCGTCCGCGTACTGCCCACGTCGAGGTCCAGTCCATGGCACCGTTCGACGGTCACGGACGCGTCACGGACCGCCTCGACCTTGTCGAAGCTTTTCGATGTCGCCCTGACCGCGACCCTTTGGTCGCCAGGCCCCTGTGCCGCCGTGATATCAACCGCACGAGAGGCGTTCGGTGCCAGCGTGATATCCTTGCTATATCCTGTGTTGGTCACGACGCTGTACGTATCCTCCAGCCGACCGGTGTTCTGCACCGTGGCCGTCA
Organism: uncultured archaeon; assembly: GCA_964484895.1. Classification (GTDB taxonomy): domain Archaea; phylum Nanohalarchaeota; class Nanosalinia; order Nanosalinales; family Nanohalalkaliarchaeaceae; genus CAZAFX01. The sequence goes on from CAZAFX010000038.1 coordinate 3,201, forward strand.
GTTCTGTCCTCTCGTCGCTGCACACCGTCTGCGCGGACGGCGAGACGAACAGGTCGACGGACCGGCACTGGTCCGCCGTGAACGACAGGGTCTCTGCATCCTCCGCATAGCTTGCTGTCGATGTGGCCGTGACCGTGATATCCTCTTGGACGGCGCTCCTGCTGCGGCGGGTGACCGTGACGGTCGTGGACTTGTCGGGGCCAAGCGTGACGCTGTCCGTGGAGAGAGTCCCTGCGGACGCAGTCAGCTCGTACGTCTCCTCCGCCGCCCCCCTGTTCTGCACCGTCACCGTGTACGTCGCGGCCTCGTTGCGGCAGACCTGCTGCGCAGGCTCGGCCACGCTGACATCGACGGCACGGCAGCTCAGGACATCGAGAGTCTCCGCTACGCGCGTCGACTCGCCGGTCGCACTGTCCTGTGCTGTGACGTGGAACGTGTACGTCCCGGGCGTCAGGTCGGCAGCCGCCTGGACCCACAGGTACGCTGTATCCGACGCGCCCGCATCGAGCGTCAGCTGGGACGGCGCAAGCGTCGCGTCGTCCTGCCACGGCGCATCGACCGAGAGGTCGACCGTGGACTCGACATCCGCCGGGTTCGTGACATCGACCTTGTACTTGGCGCTGCCGGTCGGGCACGCCTGGTCGCTGTACGCCGTCGTCGATACCGACGGCGTCGCCCCGGAGACAACCGGAACAAGGAAGATGAGGCCTGCCAGCAGCACCGTGTACCGTCTCATGGTATGCCCTTCGGTACGCACCAACCTTTATAACAACTATCACTATCCGTCGATGACAAAAACAGACCGGTTACCGGCGGGGTTCGAGCGGGGTGCTCCGCCCTATCCGGAGGTAGAGCACGACTAGGAGGACGATGACTGCGACAGCACCCGCCGCAGCGGGGCCGCGGGTGCGTACGAGGCTGCCGACCCGGTCGGCCACGGCGGCCGCACGCGCGCCCAGCGGCCGGTCACGGAGCGCCGGATCCTCGACCGCCTGCACAGTCACGGACCGGCTGCCGTGGACCGCATCGTCCGTCCGGACGGAGACCTTGCCGGTGTACGTCCCGACGGCCGACGGCACGACCCGCAGGTAGACGGTGCGTGTCTCACCGCTTCCGACCGTGATGGTCCGGGCGGTGGATTCGGTGATGTTGGCGAGGCCGCCCAGGTCGACGGTGAACTGCTGGGGGGTTGCCTTCTCGTTGGCGATGCTGGCCTCGATGATGCCTGCTTCCCCCCGGAGGAGCGTCAGTTGGTCGGGACGGATGCTGACGTCGACCGTCGAGGGGACGACCGTCAGCGTCCGGTCGCGGCTGGCAGCGGCGTCACCGGAGTCAGCAGCGACCGTGACGGTGTGGTCGCCGGCGGCATCGGCACGGACCACGAGGCACGCCTCCTGGCTGCCGGAGACAAGCAGCGACCGTGTGCCGGCGACGGCACCGTCCAGCCGCACGGTCAGGTTGACGGTGCGCTGCGCGGCCGTCTCGACTGTCGTGCAGACCTCCGCCGGGTTGCCGGCGCCGACACGGTCCGGCATCGTGACCGCGGTGATTGCGAGCCGTGGGTCGACATCGAACAGTTTCTGGACGTGCACGTCCCCGACCTGGACTCGGACGCTGTGCTTCCCTGCCCGTTCCGCCGTGAACGTATACCGGTACTGGCGGAGCGTGTCAGAGCGGACAAAGCCGTGCTGCCGGTTGTCTATGTATACCGTGCCGCGCGTGTGTCGCGTGCTCATCTGCCCGGAGATGGTGACGTGGTCGCCCACGCTGATGCCACTCGAGGGGCTGAGCGTCATCGTGAGCCGGAACTCCTGGATCGGGACGTCGACGGCGGCGAGATCGCGGTCGTCGCCCACGTCCGCCGTCAGGTCCAGCGTCGCGCTCCCGGAGGCGTCCCGTGGCACCGTCATGTTCAGCCTGACCGTGCGTCGGTCGCCGGCATCAAGCGACAGGTCCGTGACACGCTTCGTCTGGCCGAACGCCGCCGCGGTCACGTCCAGGGAGCCGACGAAGTCGGTGTCACCGCGGTTCGCGACCGTGACGTTGACCCAGAGCGTCGTCCCGGCCTGCACCGCGTCCGGCGTCGCCACGCCGACGATCTCGACATCGGCGACTGCGGTGGCCGGCGCGGTGAGCGCAGCGACCAGCACGAGGAGGGCTGCTGCGCGGGCCGGCCGCGTCGGTCGCATGTTGTCACCCTTCAATGACGTGAATATTTAAATGTGGCGGGTGGCCTGCGTGTCGCGCATCTGCGGAGAGGAGCGCGCTCAGTTGGCGCCGACGACCGTGACCGTGGTCGTGTCGTCCTCGACGTAGTCGTACTTGGCCTCGGCGACCAGCGTGACAGTGGTCTCCGGGCTCGGCTGGCTAACCGAGATGGAGCAGCTGAACTGCCGGCTGCCTTCATAGAGCGGGACGCCGCTCCCCTGACTGGACGGGCAGTTCTGCAGGTTGCCCTCCGGGCCGACCTTGAGCGATGTCAGCTTGTTCCCGGCAAGCTGGCCGTCACCGACGTTCCGCACCGTCACCGGGACGTTCACGCTCCCGCTCCGGTACGGGACCGGCGTCTGGCCGGTGAATCGGACCTGTACCGGGGCGCCGCGGACCGTGTTCCGCATGCCCTGCCGGGCGTTCCGGCCCTCCTCCCGGTACCGGTCGCTGCTCTGCACTGTGAGCTCCGACCGGCTGCGGGTCGTGTATGTATATCGTGTCCGGAGGCCGACCGTGTAGTCGTCGGACTGCCCCTGCTGGAGTGCCGTGGGGAGGCTCGGTGTGAACGTGGTGCTGTACGTGCCGCCGGCGAGGTTGTTCGCCTCCTCGACGCCCTGGAGCGTGGTGCCCGGGTTCTGCGTGCTGGCGCTGGTCGCCCAGCTTGCGCCGAACAGCTTGAGGGAGCTGAGCGTGCCGTCTTCGGCCTCGCCGGTGTTCTCGATGTTGACCGTGAACGTGGCGCTGCCCTGGTCCGTGTAGTACTCCGCCGTGGCGGACGAGAACCGGATGTCGAACCCGTCGTTCTGCGACGCGGAGACCTGGCCGCTGCTGCCTGTGTCATCGCCATTGCCCGTCGACGGGAGGCCCGTGCAGCCGGTCAGTGCGATGGTCACGAGCAGGAAACCGGCAAGCGCGCGCGTCTGGTCCATGGTCACACCGGGTACGGCCGTGTTTGCCCGGAGCCTATTTATAAGTTTTCCTGGTGCGGGTCACCGACTTAAACGTGGGGCGGGGCGGGTGCGGCATGGACGTCCCACGTCTGCGGCGGTTGCTCGCCGCCGGTGCGGCCGCGGCGGGCGCCGTGGTGGCGGCTTCGGCGCTGTTCCCGCGTTCGGTGTACGACCGGTTCCTGTGGCGGTATTTCGTGGGGCCGGTGATGGCGGATGCGGCGGGGCGGGCGTCGCTGACGGTGCGCGGGGTGACCGCGCACAGCGGCTATACGCTGGTCAGTGAGGTCGGGTACGGTCTCCTGCTGGTGTACGCGGTGCTCGTGCTTGTCTCCGTGCTGCGGCGGCTGGACATGGGGGAGGAGGACGGGTTCGTGCTGTGGTTCGTGCCGTTCGTTGTGGCCGGCGGCCTGCTCCGGGTGGTGGAGGATGCGGCGTCCGCTGGCGTCATCGCGCTGCCGGATGCGGTGCGGGTGCTGCTGGTGTCGCCGGTGATATACCTGACGATGTTCGTCGGGGTGATGGGGGCGCTCCTTGTCGGGGGGTGGCTGGCGCGGCGCGGCCGGGTGCCGCACCCCGGCGTCGTGGTCGGTGGGGCGGGGGCTGTGGCTGCCGCTGGGCTGCTGGGGCTGCTGGCGGTGGCGGTGCCGGTGGCGAACTGGTGGGTGGCCGGGGTGACGCTGACTGTTGCTGGTGGGTTGCTGGCAGCGGCCGGGGCTGGCATCCGACTGGCTGGACTGCCTCTGGCAGCGGCGGTGTCCGGGCGGGCGGGGATAGCCATCCTTGGCGGCCACCTAGTGGACGGGGCGGCGACGGCGGTGACGTTCGAACTGGTGAACCCGGCAGTGGCCGGAGTTGGCCGGTTCACGTTTGCGGCGGCGAACGCGGCGGTGGCGGCGGGCGGGTACGGTGAGAAGCATCCGGTGGTGGCCGGGCTAATCGGGGCGGCGGGGTCGGCGTGGGTGTTCGTGCTGGTGAAGCTTGCGGTGGTGGGCGGTATCGTCTACTACGTGGGAGCGGCGGAGGAGGCGGATGCGCCGCGGCTGCACAACCTGCTGCTTGTAGGGTTGCTCGCGCTCGGGCTGGGCCCGGGGACGCGGACGATGATGCGGGCGGTGTTCGGTGTCTGACCGGTCGCTAGCTGTCGATGTCGAGGATGGTTAGCGGGATTTCCTTGTACTGCGCGTACCGGTAGGAGGCGGTCAGGCGAAGATCGTACGTGGTGCCGGGGCCGGCGGAGACGTTGCCGTCCATGGGGCAGGTGAGCGTGGCCTGCTGGTCGCCGGGGAGGATGTTGACCGTGGTGCAGCCGGATGTCGTCCCGAACGGATTGCCGCCGTCAACGAGAGAGCCGTCGTACCCGATGCCGACTGTCCGGACATCCCCGCTGCCGGATACTATATCCCCGGGACCGGTGTTCTGGACGGTGACATCGACCGTGACGCTCGTCTCGCCGGTGCGGTGGTGGGGCTGATGGGTGGTGGTGACCGAGAGCTCGCCGTTGCCGAAGGTGCTCGTGGTCGTCCGGGAGATATCGCCTTCGAACTCATCGGAGAACGTGTATTCGAGGGAGCTGTGTTGCATGGAAGTCTTTGTCCTGTAGGCGAGTCGGAGGCCGACCGGGTATGTCCGCTCCTGCTGGGTGAGCGGCCCCTCCGCAGCGTCCGGCGGGATGGTGAACTCCCAGGCGCAGAGCGCGGTGCCGGGCCCCTGACTGTCCGCCGCAGGGATGGTGTCGAACCGGCAGGTGTCACCGTCGCTGCGGCCGATGCTGGTGTCGATGAGATCTACCACGTCGACGCTCTCACTGGTGGGCAGGTTGCTGAGGTTGAGCGCGACATCGTCGGCAGGATGCGGGTTGGTGTTGCGGAGGCGGACGACGAGCTGTGTCGACCCACCTTCCGCCACCTCCTCGGTGAACGCTGCCTGATGGATAACGAGACCGTTCGCGGCGGGCTGGCCGTCCCCGCCGTCTGTTGGGCCGGTGCAGCCGGCCACGAGGACGGCGAGGCAGAGGAGTGCGAGGCGTCGCACCGTCATCCCCCCTCCACCGGGTCGATCGTCAGCGTCACGGAGTTGAGCGGCATGGTGTAGGTGTAACTGGCGCCGAACTCCAGCCAGTGGATATCCGACCGGGACGTCGGGTCGTGCGGGATGACGCGGCAGCGCCGCCGGTAGCTCTGGCCGGTGCGGTCGCCGCCGCCGTACATCCGGATGGCGTCGCCATCACATTTCTGCGCGTTCGGGAGGGCGTCAACACCGCTCCCGGTCACCCAGCCGCTGGCGGTGATGTTTGTGATATCGGTGATATCGCCGGATCCAACGTCCTGAAGGTACGCATTAGCGATAAGGACCTTTCCGCCTTCCTGGTCGGCGATGAACGACTCGGGAGCATCGATCTCAAGCCGGACCGGGCGCCGGGAGGTCGTCTGCCGGTCGATGCTGGCGGCGACGGGAACGTCAGCCGACCGGCGGATCTGGATCTGCCGGGAGGTGTTGATGACCTGGTGGAACTCGGCGGCGAAGTCGAGCGGACACGTGTATCCGAGGCGGGTGATGGTCTGGTCGTCGGGAATCTCGAGGAGCCATGTCATCGCCAGGCTCTCGCCGCCCCGCAACGTCACGGCGTCCTCGCTGCTGAAGTCTCCATCCTGCCGGATGCGCTGCGGCCCGGCAGCCCGCCTGGAGAACGAGGTGATGCTGACGACGTTACACCGGGAGATCATAACGTTCGTTCCCTGCTGCCCGTGCTCGACGGTGAGCGGGCTGTCCCCGTTGTTATCGAGGCGGACCTCGATGCGGATGGGGCCGTCGTACTTGGTAAGCCGCATGTCACCGCATGGCTCGTTGTTCACCGTGCACTCAGGATTCGTGACGGCGACGACATTCGGCGTCTCGTCGCCGTTATCGGTCCCGCCGTTCAGCCCTGTGCATCCGGCGAGGGCGACCATCAGGGCGAACACGGCGATACGGCGATGCATCACTGGAACGCCCCGAAGTCCGGAATCTCGTAC
>CAZAFX010000038.1:9382-10034 GCA_964484895.1 uncultured archaeon
CCGATGTTTACCGCGAAGCCCATGTTGATACGGCAGCCGACGGTCCGTCGGTCGCCGGCGATGGACACCGTCTTCTCGATGCGGCCGGGCGAGACCATCCAGCCGACGCCCTCCCGGTACGGCGGCCTGTACGGGTACGCCGCCTCGTCGTTCAGCGCGGCGCCATTGTCGCCGGCCGGCCCCATCGCCCACGTCTTGTCCCCGTTCTCCTGGCAGTCCTGCGTCACGTTCGTGATTGCGAACCCTTTCTGCTTATCAATCTGTTCACCGGCCGGCGTGTCGGTGTTGACGGTGGCGCCGACGCTGATGTTGAACGTGCCCTCGGCCGTGCCGTCGTCATCATCGTCGAGGAAGCCGCGGAACAGCGACCCGCCGCAGTCCGCGTACATCACCGGCATGACCGGCGTGGTGAGGGCGGCGGTCCGCTGCTTCTGCAGCGTCTGCCCGTACTGGATGACATCACGGCAGTTGTCGCTCTCCCAGCTGCGGCGCTCGTCGTTCCCGAGCTCCTCCCAGGCCCGCTCCGTCCACAGCTTCAGCAGATTGTTCTCGCTGTTCCACCGGCTGGCATCGGTGAACGCCGACTCCGCGCTGTATTCGTACGTCGCCCGGACCGTGATGTCGTACTCCCGGCCCGGCCCGAGCACGCCAC
>CAZAFX010000039.1:0-6359 GCA_964484895.1 uncultured archaeon
GAGGCGGATGCGGTCCGGGACGCGCTGGACGCGGATCCCGGTGCGGTCGACAGGCCGGTGCGGTATCTGTACATGCGCGGGACGCGGGAGCGGCCGAACGGCGTCTACGTGACGCTGGAGACGGATGACGAGTTCATCCCCTGGCCGGGGGAGTACGGGACGCTCGACCTGGTGGACGAGGATACGCCGCGGCGGGCGTACTCGATCGCGTCGTCGCCGCACGCGGACGAGGTGGAGCTGGCTATCCGGCGGGTGCCGGACGGACGGGTGTCGCCGCGCGTCTGTGACAGTCTCGAGGAGGGGGACCGGGTGCACCTGCGGGGGCCGTTCAGGGAGAGTTCACATGGCGCCTTCGTGTTCGACGATAGATCGGACCGGGACGTGGTGTTCATGGCGACCGGGACGGGCGCCGCGCCGCTGATGAGCATGGTGCGGTTCATCTACGAGACCGACCTCGAGTCGGACGGGGAGCGTGATGTCTGGTTCTTCGACGGGTCGTCGTGGGACGATGATCGCCCGTACCGGGAGACGCTGCGGGAGCTGGATGAGCGGGAGGAGACGTTCCACAGCGTGCCGACGGTGTCGCGCGAGTCCGTCCTGAGCGACTGGGACGGGGAGACGCGGTATCTGCAGTACACGCTGCCGACGTACCTCGACGAGGCGGCGCTCCGGGAGCGGGACGGTCTCGCGCTGGACGCGGTGCCGGACCGGTACACGGCGCAGATTGACAAGGAGCCGGCGTACGATATCGACGCGCGCATCGACCCGTACGAGACCGACTTCTACTTCTGCGGTATCGATGCGCTGGTCGGGTCGCTGGTCGATATGATGGCGGCGTACGACATCCCGGCGAGCCGGATTGAGCAGGAAGGGTTCGGCTGACGGCGGAAGGGGTTTTAAATAGGTCTCCGGGCAAGGTGGGCGGCATGAAGGCGATTGTGCTGGCTGGCGGGCATGCGACGCGGCTGTGGCCGCTGACGCGGGAGCGGGCGAAGCCGCTGCTGCCGCTGGCCGGGCAACCCATCGTCCAGTACACGATGGACGCGCTCGCCGATATCCCGGCGGTGGATGAGATTCTCGTGTCGACGAACGCCAAGTTCGCCGACGACTTCCGCCGGTTCGTGGCGGACGCGGGCTACGATGCGCGGGTGGTGGTGGAGGACCACCGCAGCGAGGCGGAGAAGGTCGGGACGCTGGGCGCCATCATGCAGGTCATCGAGGAGGAGGGAGCGGACGACTACCTGGTCGTGGGCGGGGATAACTATCCGTCGTTCGATTTGTCCGCGTTCGCGGATGCGGCGCGGGAGCGGGATGCGGTCACCATCGCGTGCCACCGTGTGGGGAGCCGTGACGCGGCGCGGCAGTTCGGCGTCTTGGACACCGATGGGGACGACCGTATCGTCGGGTTCGCGGAGAAGCCCGAGGAGCCGTCGTCGCGGCTGGTGTCGACGGCGTTCTACTACTTCCCGGAGCGGCAGCTGGACCTGTTCGACCGGTACCGTGATGCGTTCGCCGGGGACGGCGGCGACCACCTGGACGAGCCGGGACGGCTGCTGGAGTGGGGGCACGACCGCGTGGAGATGTACGCGTACCCGTTCGAGGGTGGCTGGCACGATATCGGGACGCCAGGGAGCTACCTGGCCGCGCAGGCCGCGGTGGGGGACGGCCGCCGGGTGGACGGTGCGGTGACCGACTGCGACCTGGGAGAGGATGTGTGGGTGATGGATGGCGCCACGGTGGAGAGATCGGCGCTGGAGCGGTGTATCGTGTTCCCGGGGGCGGATATATCCGATGCCGAGCTGCGTGGGTGCATCGTGGACGAGGAGGCAACCGTGGAGGGGCTGGTGCTGGAGGATGCGGTGATCGGGGCGTTCTCGACGGTGCGCTGAAGACAGGTTTATAAAGGTGGCTGGCGCAGCGCCGGCTGTGATACAATGGCTGATGAACATCAACACGGGCCCGGCGCCGGCGGTCCTGGTGGCGGCCAGCAGCAGATGCTGCAGGTCTTCCAGCAGAAGATCGGGAACCTGGAGCTGACGGTCAACGCGCTGATCGGCGTCCTCATCGAGGAGGACCTGATCGACCAGGACGAGCTGAACGAGAAGGCGCAGGAGATCGTGCAGGAGCTGCAGGAGCAGCAGGGCGGCGGCGAGTCTCCTGAGGACATCATGGACCAGCTCGAAGAGGAGGAGTAAACTCCCTCTTCTCTTCCCTTTCCACTTTTCTTTCCATCACTTGTACGGGCCGCGTTCGTTCTGGAAGTACGGGCAGATATCTGTGAGTGAGCAGTCGGTGCAGTGCGGCGTGGGGGCGGTACAGATCTCGCGGCCGTGCCGGATGAGGTTGATATGGAACTCGTAGATGCGGTCGTCCGGTGTCGCGTCCTCCAGCATGTCGTGCGCCGATTCGCGGGTCGCGTCCGCGGGGATGAGTCCGAGCCGCTTCGACACACGGAAGACGTGGGTGTCGACCGGCATCGCGTCCTTGCCGAACGTGAAGTTGAGCACGACCGCGGCGGATTTCGGGCCGACGCCCGGCAGTTCCGTCAGCCAGTCCTTGGCCGCCGGCAGGGACATGTCGTGGATGAAGTCGAGGTCGAGGGCACCCCGTTCCTCCCGTATCATGCGCAGGGTCTCCTGCAGCCGTTCCGCCTTGACGTTGTGGAGGCCGGCCGGCCGGATGGTCTCCGCCAGCGCGTCCCGGTCCGCGTCCATGATCGCCGCCGGGCTGTCGTACTCCTCCCAGAGCGCGGCGTAGGCGCGGTCCCGGTTCTCGTCCGTCGTGTTGTGGCTGAGCAGGACCTTGATAAGCGACCGGATTGGGTCCGGCCGATCCTGCGGCTCCGGGACACCGTACCGGTCGCGGAGCCGGTCCATCACATCCTGCAGCTGCGCCATGAAGGAACGATGCGCGTGCGAGCTTAAAGGTCTTCCCGTCGGTCGTCGAGGTACGAGACGTTGCGCTGCACATCGTCGCGCGAAGAGGACGATGTTCCAGCACAGTTCACTCGTCCATATGAACCGTGCGCTGCGGGAACGGGATGGTGATGCTCTCCTCGTCGAACCGTTTCTTGATGGATTCGCGGAGGTCCTGGCCGGCCTGCCAGGCGTCGCCGCGGTCGTGGCTCCAGAGCCGGAGCTCGAGGACGACGCCGTTGTCCCCGAGGTCGGGAACGATGACCTTGGACTCGCCCTGCTCCGTGAGCGGGTGGGCGTCCGCCTCCTCGATGATGATATCGCGGGCCTCGTCGATGTCGTCGCGGTACGCGATGGTGAACCGGACAGGGTACCGGGACTTCTCGTCGCGGATCGAGTAGTTGACGATATAGTCGTCCAGGATCTTCGCGTTCGGGACGATGACGCGCTCGTTGCTCGGCGTGTTGATGACCGTCTGCCGGAGCGTGATGTCCTCGACCATGCCGTAGTGGGTCTGGGCCTCGATCTTGTCGCCGACGCGGAACGGCTCCGAGACGGCGATGAGGACGCCGGCGATGATGTTGGCGACCGACTGCTGCGCCGCGAACCCGATGACGATACCGATGACGCCGGCGGACGCGAACATCGCGACCGAGAGGCCGCGGAGCGCCGGCACCGAGTAGACGGCGAGACCGATGCCGACCACGTAGATGCCCGCCGTCAGCATGCGCTGGAGCAGGCGGCGCGACGTCCTGCTCACCGCCATCTCCGCTGACACCCGGTTGAAGTGGCGGCCGAGGACGCCGCCGAACAGGCGGGCGACCACGACCGTCCCGGTCAGGATGACGAGGACGCGCAGCGCGATACGGGCCTCGTCCGCGTACAGGGAGAGTAGCGAGAGCGGGTCCTGCACGACCATGCCCCGGGCTCAGCGAGCAACATTTTTATGCGCGCCGCCGGTCTGCCCGTGCCGGGGACGCCGCTGGATATATAAACCAGTGTATATACGTGTATACGGGTTACTGCCTGTGGATATCGCTGACCTGGACGTGGAATCGGAGGATGTCTCCCTGGAGGCACGGGTCGTTGACATCCGGACGCCGCGGCTGGTGAACGGGAAGTACGGGCAGAAGCGTATCACGCTGGCGACGCTGGATGATGGGACCGGGACGATCGACGTGACGCTGTGGGAGGAGCAGATCGACGGTCTGGACGAGGGTGCGACGGTGCGGGTCGAGGGTGCGTACACGCGGGAGTGGGGCGGCGACCTCCAGCTGAACATCCCGCGGAGCGGGTCCATCAGGGAGCGGTAGGCGGCCGCGTCGCCAGACATAAATAGGGTGCGAGGTACGGTAGGCGTATGCGACGCGGACACGCCTTTCTCGGTGCAACGCTGGCAACGGCGACCGCGGCGCTGTGGCTGCTGTGGCCGTATCTCGATGCTATCCTGTGGGCAGGGTTCACCGCGTACTTCCTCCACTATTTCGCAGGGCGGCTGAACAGGCGGATCGATAACCGGGCGGTGACGACCGGGATGATGATCGTGCTGCTCGTGGGGCTGGTGACGGGGATATTCTACGTGGGGCTGACCAGCATCCCGACGCTGGCCAGCTTCATCGGACGGTTCTCGAGCGTGCTGTCGGGCAGTGTGACTATCCTGGTCGATGCGTTCAACCTCTCCCCGATGATCGAGTCATCGCTCCGGAACGTTATCACCGAGATGACCGGGGAGGGGCGGACATGGCTGCTGCAGCAGGTGGGGGAGATCCCGTCGTTCATCATCAACCTCGTGATCTACTTCGTGGTGGCAGCGTTCCTGGTCAAGGATGGGAAACAGTTCCGGCAGCAGCTCCTCACAACCGTCCGTGCGCTGCCCGACGACTACCGCGGCGTCGCCATCAGCATCCTAGAATCGCTCGACAACCTGTTCCGCGGCGTCTTCCTGTCCTACTTCGTCGTCGCCCTTACGACGGGCGTGTCGGCCGCTGTCGGGTTCTACCTGATGGGGATTGATTTCTACATGGGGTGGGGCGTCATCATCGGTATCTTCGCGTTCTTCCCTATCGTCTCCGCGCCGATGGTCTATGTGCCGCTCGCTCTCCTCTACCTGGGGCCGCTGGAACAGTTCTGGCTCGGTGTGCTCATCCTCGTCTACGGTATCGTCGTGCTCAACATCGTGCCGGAGGTGCTGGTCCGGCCATACGTCGCCGCACAGAGTACGAAGGAGCATCCGCTGCTGCTGTTCGTCGGGTTCCTCGTCGGGCCGCTTGTCCTCGGGTTCAAGGGGCTCATCCTCGGCCCAATCATCTTGGTCCTCGCGAAGAACATGCTCACGATGCAGTACTTCGACAGCGACTAGCCGAATCACCGGTCGGCCGGCACCCGTTTCGGGGTGCCGCCGCACACATCGCAGGCGTCGCCGTCGACGGGGCGACCGCAGTCCGCGCACACCGTCCTCCACGACACGCCGGCGTCGATGTCGTCCCGGACCACGCCGGTGTACGGCACGCCGAGGGCATCACACACGTTCTGCACACCGTAGTCGTCCGACGCGACCGTGGCATCCCGGTCCAGGGCCAGCGCCACTACCTGGACGTCCGCGTCCGACAGGTCCTCGCCGCGGTCGGCCGCGGCCGTCTCGACGGTCTCGACGGCGTCTTCGGACGGTGCGTAGACGGCGATGTCCTCGGCGTCGAACCGGGTGCGGGCGTCCGTGCTCTCCAGTTCTGCCGTCACTGCCGGGACGGTGACGGCTGTGTCGAACGGGAGCGGCCTGTCCGCCGCGTGGATGAGGACGTTGGCGTCCACGACGTGTTCCTCCGGCATGGGCGTGGCGGCGGTGCCGAACCTATAAAAGGTCCGGGCACCCCTGACCCGGTATGGACCTGCCGCTGGCGCACGTGGAGCGCATCATGCGGAACGCGGGCGCGACCAGCCTCGCGGAGGACGCGATCGCCGAGTTGCGGGATTCGACGACGGAGATCGCGGCGGAGGTCGCCCGTGACGCGGTGCAGCATGCGCAGGATGAGAGGCGGGAAACGGTGACGGTCGCGGACGTGCGGTACGCGGTCGAGCACTAGTCGCGGGTCATCCGCTTCCACTTCTGCTTCAGCTTCTTCTTGTAGTGGCGAAGCCCCTTCCAGGTGATCTTGTCGTAGATGGGGTGGACCTTGTTGCCGTACCGGTTCATGTAGGTGATGGACGAGACCTCGTACTTGGATGGCTGCTCCGGCCGCTCATCCGGGTGGCCGACCGTCACGATGGCGACCGGGCGGAGCCGGTCCGGGATATCGAGCAGGTCGCTGACACGGGCCTCCTCGAACGCGCCGACCCACGCCGCACCGAGGTCCTGGTCGTACGCCTCGAGCAGCATGTTCTGCATCGCCGCCGCCGTCTCCTGGATGGCGAACAGCTCGCGGCCGCGGTCGCCGTACTGGCGTTCCG
>CAZAFX010000039.1:6428-8024 GCA_964484895.1 uncultured archaeon
AGGATGACGATGGCAACCGGGGCCTCGCGGATGTGTGGCTGGTTGTGTGCGTACTCCGCCAGCTGCTCCAGGATGTCAAGGTCCTGCACAACGATGAACTCCCACGTCTGCATGTTGCCGGCCGAGGGAGCGTGCCGCGCAGCCTCAAGGAGGCGGGCGACCTTCTCCCGCTCCACGCCCTCGCTCGTGTACTTGGTGATGGACGGGCGTGTCGTGATGGCGTCGAACACGTCCATGTTCCCGGCTTCCCCGACGACGCATAAATAAGTAACGCGCAGTCAGCGCCGAAAGAAGGGTTTTAAAGCCTCACGCCGCATGCCGCCGGTATGCATATCGAGCGGATTGACGAGGACGCGTTCTTCGACGGGCTGAACAGTCGTATCACCGCGCTGGCGGAGGAGATCGAGGAGACGGCACGGAAGATACAGGACAAGCCGGACGCGTCCACGTACCATATCGACAGCTTCCTCCGGCCACTAAAGGTGATGCGGAAGCTGCAGAAGATCCGGGACAAGGCCCGCGCCTTCCAGGAGAACGAGGATGAGCCCGTCGTCTACGTCAGGAAGACGGCGGAGGGGGAGGATCCACGGTTCTACTACCTGCCCCAGAGCAAGTTCGACCGCAGCCGGCTGCAGGATATCATCCAGCAGCTGGAGCAGGAGCAGTCGGCCGACGGCGAGATCGGATATATCAGCTGAATCCGCAGGGTTTTAACTCCGGCCTCCACAGGCTACCGCATGCAGCTCGGCATCCTGACCGACATCCACCTTGAGTCAGGCGAGGACGCCACCGTCCGGGACCAGCTCCGGCAAGTGGTCGAGCGGTTCAACAGCGACCTCCAGCCGGACGCAGTCGCCGTCCTCGGCGACCTCGTGGAGTACGCCGACGCGGACGCCGACAGGATACATACCGAGACGGTGCGACACATCCTCTCCGACCTCACCGCGCCCACGTACTACACGGCCGGGAATCACGACACGGTCCACCTCCCGGCCGAGGAGGTAGCCGACCTCCTCGACCAGCGACTGACCCGGACCGTCACCCGGCACGCGCAGGACATCATCCTCCTCGACACAACCAGTCACCGCCTCGACGGCGTGCAGGGGGAACTGACCGGCCCGCAGGTTACCTACCTGCGCCGCGCACTGGCCCGGAGCGACGGCGCCGTCATCTGCGCCCACCACCCACTCCACTACCACGACCTCTCCGACGAGGAATGGTTCACCACCGAGCCCGAGAGAGCGTTCCTCATCAACAAGCACGAGGTCAGGCCCATCCTCGCCGAGGCCGACAGCGTCCGCTGCGTGGTGAACGGCCACCTCCACGAATCACACGAGGTCACGGTCGACGGCGTCCCACACGTCACTGTCAACGCCTTCAACAAGGAGCGCCCAGATTCGACCGCGCCAACAGGCAGCCACGCCGTCCTGACGGTCGACGAGGCCGGCACCGGTATCGACCGGTACGACGCCAAGGATTTCTGATTCAGATCGGGGCGGCCGTCGCGGTATACGGCAGATCGTACTCGTCGTGGATTGCCGCGATCTCGTCGTCGAACTGTAGGATCAGGCTACCCGTCGCCAATCGCACGAGCTC
>CAZAFX010000039.1:8034-9879 GCA_964484895.1 uncultured archaeon
GCCGGGTCATGGTCCGCACCGATGAGGTCCCGCGCCAGCCGATAGCCCGCGAGGTGGTGGTCAACCATGAGCCCGCACGGGTTGTCCCCCGCCAGCCACCGCTGCCACTGTCCCTCCGCGAATGCAGCTTCCGTATTGTGTTCCTTCGGGTACTCCTGCTTCAGGACTCCCAGCTTCTCCTCCAGCTGGTCAACGCGGCGGTTGAGTCCGTCATCGAACCGGGCCATGCCGAGCCCACCCTTCATCTCAGCAATCATCCGCTCCCCGTAGCCGATAGCGGGGTCCCGGCCCGTGGCCGCGATCTCCAGGTTATGCGCGACCTCCTCGTAGATGACCTGCGCCGCGTCCTGCCCATCGAGATGAGAAGGGATCGCGACCGCCCAGTCGCCAGGGTGGGCCCGGGCCGGTCCTGTCCGGACCGTCATCCGGCCACGATCGTGGTCGATATCCCAGCGGCCACCAAGTTCGTCCTGCGCCACCGCCGCGACCCGGTCGTACCGGCCCTCATCCGCCATGGCGTACAGGTCCGCATCGCTCACCGCGGCATAGTCCGGGACGGATGGCGCCCCACCCCAGAGCCTATCACGTAGCTCCTCAAACATAGTAACAGAACAGGACCTCGGCATATATAAGCGTTTGGCCGAACAGCCTGAAAAATCAGATATACATCATTTCGATGTATAAATAATGCAAAAATAGTGTTTATATTATATGCTTTGTGTGATTTACCGGCGTCAAAGATCGGTCGGCTCCCACCCCTTGAGCCGGTTGGCGTTGGTGACGACCGAGACGCTGCTGGATGCCATGGCGATCTCCGCGATGACCGGGTGGAGCAGGCCGGCGAACGCGACCGGGATGGCGAGGACGTTGTAGGCGAATGCCCAGAACAGGTTCTGCTTAATCTTGTGGACGATGGCGTCCGACAGCTCGACCGCGTGCCGGACCGCGGCCATGTCCCCTCGCACCAGCGTCACATCCCCGGACTCGATGGCGATGTCCGTGCCGGTCCCCAGCGCGACGCCGACATCCGCCTGAGTCAGGGCTGGTGCGTCGTTGACGCCGTCACCAATCATGCCGACGCGGCGGCCCTCGTGCTGCAGCTCCTCCACCTTCCGGTACTTGTCGTCCGGCAGCACCTCCGCGAGCACATGACCGATGCCGACCTCGTCGGCGATGGCGCGGGCCGTCTGCTCGTTGTCGCCCGTCACGAGCAGCGTCTCCACGCCACGGTCCTGCAGCCACGCCACCGTCTCGGCGGCGTCGTCCTTCAGCGTGTCCGCCACCGCGACCAGGCCCTGCACCGCCTCCGCGTCCGCCACGTAGACGACCGTCTTGCCGCCGTCCGCGAGGTCCGCGGCCTCATCCGTGTACGCCATATCGATGTCCTGCGCCCGCATGTACCGCTCGTTGCCCGCGTAGTACTGGTCCCCTTCCACCTCGCCG
The DNA here is from genome assembly GCA_964484895.1 of uncultured archaeon. GTDB lineage: Archaea > Nanohalarchaeota > Nanosalinia > Nanosalinales > Nanohalalkaliarchaeaceae > CAZAFX01. Next base: position 9,478 of record CAZAFX010000039.1, read on the forward strand.
CGGACGCCCTTGCCTGCCTCGCTCGTGAACGCCTCGACGTCCGGGATCTCCACCCCCTCACCCTCGGCGTGCGCGACGATAGCTCGGGCGATGGGGTGATCGGAGGCGCTCTCGAGCGCGGCCGCTGGCCGGAGCACGTCACCGACCACGTCTGTCACCGTCTGTTCGCCGGTGGTCAGGGTGCCGGTCTTGTCGAAGACGATTGTGTCCAGCTCCCGCAGCGTCTGGATGGCCTCGCCAGACCGGAAGATGACGCCGTGCTCCGCGGCCTTGCCCGTCCCCACCATCAGCGCGGCCGGCGTGGCGAGCCCGAGGGCGCACGGGCAGGCGATGACGAGGACGGCAACCGCGACGAACACCGCCTGCGTCAGCGGGTCCGCCGCCGGGGCGACCCACGGGAGC
>CAZAFX010000040.1:0-3893 GCA_964484895.1 uncultured archaeon
TGTCCAGCACCCGTTCACCCTCCTCCGGGGTGCGGCAGAACGGGACCATGACGATGACGTTGTCCAGCCCCATCTCCTCGCGCACCCGTTTCAGCGCCCGGCACTCCAGGGCGAACGCGTCTTTGAAGTCGTCGTCGTAGTACCGGGCGGCGCCCCGCCAGCCCAGCATGGGGTTGGCCTCCTCGGGCTCGTACTTCTCGCCGCCCTCCAGGCCGCGGTACTCGTCGCTCTTGAAGTCGGACAGGCGGACGATGACGTCGCCGGGGTGGAACGCCGCCGCGATCTTGGCGATGCCCGAGGCCAGGGCGTCCACGTACTTGTCGCCCTCGTCCTGCTCCAGCAGGTGCAGCGGGTGTTCGCCGACGTGGCTGGAGATGATGAACTCCTCCCGCGCCAGGCCCACACCGTCGACCGGGAGGTGGGCGAAGGAGAACGCCGATGCCGGGTCGCCGAGGATGAGCATGATCTCGGTGTCGGTCTCCGGGATCTCGTCCAGCTCCTGTTCGTCCACCGTGAAGTCCAGGATGCCCTCGTAGACGGTGCCGGTGTCGCCGGTGCAGACCACGGTGATCTCCTCGCCGTCCCGCAGCGTCCGGGTGGCGTCGCCGGCGCCGACGATGGCCGGGACGCCGAGCTCCCGCGAGACGATGGCGGCGTGGCTGGTCTTGCCGCCCTTGTCCGTGACGATGGCGCCGGCCTGCTTCATGATGGGCTCCCAGTCCGGGTCCGTCATCTCGGTGACGAGGACGTCGCCCTCCTCGAACTCGTCCATCTGCGTCGGGCTGTCCAGTATCTTGACGGTGCCGCTGCCGATCATGTCGCCGATGGCGGCGCCCTCCAGCAGGACCGCGTCCTCGCCCGGGTCCTCGTCTAGGCTGTAGGTGCGGATGACGTTCTTGTCCTCGACGGCGTGGACGGTCTCCGGCCGGGCCTGGACGATGAACAGCTCGTCCAGCTCGCCGTCCAGCACCCATTCGATATCCATCGGCCGGTCGTAGTGGTCCTCGATCTGCTGTGCGTACTCGGCCAGTTCCGTGATCTGGGCGTCCGTCAGCGCGTACTCGTCCCGCTCGGCGCGGGGCACCTGCTCGATGGTGTTGACGTCGTCGCGCTGCACCATCCGCTTCTCCTTGTCGCCCTTCCGCTTCTCCAGGATGCCGCCGGTGGGCTTGAACACGATGTAGTCGTCCGGGTTGACCTCACCCTGGACCACGAGCTCGCCCATGCCGTAGGCGGCCTCGATGACGACGACCTCGTCGAACCCGGAGTCCGGGTCGATGGTGAACATGACGCCGGATGAGGCGAGGTCGCTGCGGCCCATCTTCTGGACGATGGCGGCCAGCTTCACGTCGAAGTGGGCGAACCCCTTGTCCTCCCGGTACGATATCGCTCTGTCGGTGAACAACGAGGCGTAACAGCCCTTCACCGCCTCCACCAGGTCCTCGGGCCCGGTGACGTTGAGGAACGTCTCCTGCTGGCCGGCGAACGACGCGTCCGGCAGGTCCTCGGCCGTCGCCGAACTCCGGACCGCGACCTTCGGGTCGTCCTCGCCGATGGCCTCGGCGAGCGCGTCGTACTGGTCCTCGATGGCGGCGCGGAGGTCGTCCGGCATCTCCGCGTCCTCGATGAGCGCGCGGATGCGCTTCCCGGTCTGCTGGAGGCTGTCCACGTCGTCGATGTCGAGGTCGTCCAGCTCCGCCCGGATGTCGTCGGCGATACCGGTCTCCTCGATGAAATGCTCGTAGGCGGCGGAGGTGGTGGTGAACCCCGGAAGCACCGGGACGCCGATGCGGGCGAGCTCGCCGAGGTTGGCGGCCTTCCCGCCCACCAGCTCCGTGTCGTCCTTGCCCAGCTCCTCCAGCTCGATGACGTGGTCGCTCATCGCGGTGCCTCGTGCAGGGATGCGGTGGCCCGGTTAAAGAGGGTTGCGGTCAGCCGTGCTCCTGCAGCGCCTCGACGGCCGGCAGCTCGCCGCCGGTGAGGGCGCGGATGTAGGCGCCGCCGGCGATGGAGACGTGGTTGAACGCGCCGGGGTTGAGGTCGAACAGGTCGACGGCGCGGGCGGTGTCGCCGCCGCCCACCACCGAGAAGCACTGGCTCGTCTCGATGGCCTCGAGCAGCGTGCGGGTGCCGTAGGCGAACTTGTCGTCCTCGAAGACGCCGACCGCTCCCTTGACGAAGACCGCGTCCGCGTCCCGGATGTACGGGGTGTAGGCCTCGACGGTCTCCTTGCCGACGTCCCAGTACGGCTTCTCCTTCGCCGCGTCCTCGACGCGGACCTCCTCGCGGCGGCGCTGGTCGTTGTGGTACGCGAGGTCGCGCGGCAGCTCGATGCTGTCCCCGTGCTCGTCCAGCAGCCGCTTGACCGTGTCCCGGTGCTCCAGCCACTGGTCGTGCATGAACGTCTCGTCCGCGTGCACGTCGAAGCCGACGTCGTGGCCCTCCGCCCGGAGGAACAGCTCCGCGATCAGGCCGCCGACCAGGAAGGTGTCCACCGTGCCGGCGAGCTCGTCCATGACCGCGAGCACGTCGCCCGCCTTCTTCCCGCCGACCACCATCGCCACCTCCTCGTCGAGGTGGTCGTGGATCCGCGTGTTGTGCGTGTACTCCTGCTCCATCACCGGGCCCGCGTAGCTGTCCAGCGCGTGCGGGAACCCGACAAGCGACGCGTGCGGCCGGTGGGCCGCGGAGTACGCGTCGTTCACGTACGCGTCCGCGTGCGCCGCGAGCTGCGGGACGAACCCCTGCTCGGCGTGCTGCTCCGGCTCCCGCTCGGCAAGTTCGTGGTCCGACATCCGCACGTTCTCCAGCAGCACCGCCTCGCCCGGCTCGACGTCCTGCACCGCCTGCTCGGCGGCGTCGCCGTCGATGGTGTCGACGTACCGGACGTCCACGCCGGCGTGCTCCGACAGGAGCTGGGCGTGCTGCTCCAGCGGGACGAACGTGTCCCGGCCGGGCCGGCCCTGGTGGGCCAGCAGCACGACGCCGTGGTCATCGCTGACCAGCTGCCGCACGGTCTCGGCGTGCCGCTGGAACCGGTGGTTGTCCTGCACGGCGCCGTCCTCCACCGGCGAGTTCAGGTCCAGCCGCGCCAGGACGGTCTGCCTCGGGTCGAGCGCGTCGATCATCTGCATCCTCATCACGAGATCAGGTTGGTGGCGAACTCCATCGCGTCAAGTTTCAGGAAGACGAACAGTGCCGCGGCGCTCCACAGCGCCAGCGTCGCCATCAGCGCCGCGAGGATCTTGTTCTGCCGCCGCGTCGCCTGCTCCAGGTCGACGAGCAGGTGCCGCATCGCGTCGTGGTTCGCTGCCTCCTTGGTGTCGTCGTCCATCACGCCTCACCCTGCACGTGGCTCGCCAGGTCGATCATCCGGTTGGCGAACCCGTACTCGTTGTCGTACCAGCCCAGCACCTCGACCATGCCGTTGTCCGTGTCCATGGTCGCGGCGCCGTCCACGGTGACCGAGGCCTGCGTCCCGACGATATCCCGGGACACCAGCTCGTCCTCGGTGTACGCCATCACGCCGTCCATCCGGCCACGCGCCGCCTCCCGCAGCACGCGGTTCACCGTGTCGGCGTCCACATCTTGCTCCGGCGTAAACGTGAAATAGGTGGCGGACCCGTTCGGCGTCGGCACCCGCGTCGCCCGACCGTCGATCCGGCCCGCCAGCGCCGGGATAATCTCGGTCGTCGCGTGCGCCGCGCCCGTCGTCGTCGGCACGATGTTCTCCGCCGCCGCCCGGCCGCGCCGCCGCTTGCTGTTCGGCCCGTCGATCAGGTTCTGCGACCCCGTGTACGAGTGCACCGTGTTCAGCATCCCGGTCTCGATGCCCACCTCCTCGTGCAGCACGTGCGCCATCGGCGCGATACTGTTCGTGGTGCAGGACGCGT
>CAZAFX010000040.1:3903-7662 GCA_964484895.1 uncultured archaeon
TGGTCCGCGCCCGCCTCCAGGTGGCCCGCGGCACCGTCCCGCGTCCGCAGCTGCCGGACGCCGGTACACTCCATGACCACGTCCACGTCCTGCGCGGCCCAGGGCAGCTGTGCCGGGTCCTCCTCGTTCAGCACCGGGACGCGCCGGTCGCCGACCACGAGCGCATCCCCGTCCAGCGCGACGTCGTCGCGGCGGCCGTGCACCGAGTCGTACCGCAGCAGGTACGCAAGGTCCTCCCGGTCCGCAAGGTCGTTTATCCCCACGATATCGATCCTGTCGTCGTCGCCGGCGGCCCGGAGCAGGCACCGCCCGATCCGCCCGAACCCGTTGATTGCCACGCGCATCATGACCACACTCGTAATACGGCGTAATACGGGAGGCTATTTAAGGGTTACGGTGGTCCTGTGCGGTGCGCAGGACCGATGCCGGTCCGATACAGGGAGGATGTGAGACCGATGTCTCCTGTGTGCGTCGCCGGTCACGCGTCGTGGACGTGGCCGGCCATGTCCAGCATCCGGTTGGCGTAGCCGAATTCGTTGTCGTACCAGCCGAACACGGTGTAGAGCCGGCTGCCGTCACCGTCCGCCGCGAGCTGGAGGTCGGTGTCGGCGTCGAAGATGACAGACTCCGGTCGCGTCACGATGTCGCTGCTGACCGTGGCGTCCGCGTCGTCGACGTAGCCGATGACGTCGCTGTACGCGCCGCGGGCCGCGGCCCGGAACGTGTCGTTCACCGCGTCGAGCGCCGGGTCGTCGTCCAGCGTGCAGGTGAGGAACGACGCGCTGCCCGCGGAGACCGGGATGCGCGGGCTCATGGCGTCGAAGTTGTCCGCCACGGCCGGGAGCACCTCGCCGACCGCGTCGGCCGCCCCGGTCGTGGTCGGGACGACGTTGTCCATCGCGTTCCGCTGCCGCCGCTTCTTCGGGTTGTACCCGTCCTTCAGGTTCTGCGAGTCCGTGACGGCGTGCACCGAGATGAGGGTGCCGGCGTCGAACCCGTACGCCCCGTCCAAGACATCGATCAGCGGCGCCACGCTGTTCGTGGTGCAGGAGGCGTTGGAGACCACGTCCTCCCCGCTGTAGTCTTGATGGTTGACGCCGTAGACGAACTGCGGCACGTGGTCATCGCCCTTCGGCGGCGCCGAGATGATGACGGTGTCGGCGCCCGCCTCCAGGTGCTGCGCCGCGTCGTCGCGGTGGCGGAAGACGCCGGTCGACTCCAGCGCGACATCGACGTCCTCGTCATCCCACGGCAGCGCGGCCGGGTCGTCCTCCGCGTAGACAGGGGTGCGGTCACCGTCCACGACCAGCGTGTCCCCGTCGCGGTCGGCGTCGTACCGGCCGTGGACCGTGTCGTACTGCGCCGCCTCGGCAACGTAGTCCGGGCCCTGGACATCGTTCGCCGCCGCGACCGTGATGTCGTCGCGGTCCTGCGCGGCCCGGAACATGCACTTGCCGATGCGGCCGAAGCCGTTGATGCCGACGCGCGTCTCAGCCATGGTAATACGCCGTAATACGCGACTGTTTTAAACCTTCTTATGTGGCCGTCCCCCATCTGAACGTATGTCAACGCCGCTGGACAGGGTGGACCGCGGCCGGGAGGCGGACGGTCACAAGGGCGACAACGGCTGCGTTCTGGTCGTGGGCGGGTCGGCGCGGCATGTCAACACGCCGGGCATCGTGGCGGGCGGGGCGCTCCGGGTCGGTGTCGACACGGTGACGGTGGCGGCGCCGGCCGCGGCGGCGGCAGCGTCGGCGGCGTTCCACCTGAACACGATGGTGCGGCGGCTGGGCGGTGACCGGCTGCAGCGCGGGCACGTCGACACGGTGCTGGACGTGGACGCCGACTGCGTGGTCATCGGCCCGGGGCTGGGCCGTGCCGACGTGACGCGGGAGGCGGTGCGGGCGGTGCTGGACGGCGTGGACGCGGCCGTGGTCGATGCGGACGCGCTGCATGCCATCGCGGACCGGCCGTCCCTGCTGCCGGACCGGTGCGTGCTGACGCCGCACGCTGGAGAGTTCGCGGCGTTGACGGGGGAGGAACCGGGTGACGGGGACGACCGGGCCGCGGCGGTGCGGGCTGCGGCGGACCGGTACGGCTGCACGGTGCTGCTGAAGGGGCCGGTTGACGTGGTGTCCGATGGCGCGGAGACGGTGCAGAACGAGACCGGGACGCCGCAGATGACGCGGGGCGGCACGGGCGACGTGCTGGCCGGGATCGTTGCCGGGTTCGTGGCGCAGGGGACCGACGCGGTGGACGCGGCGGCCGCGGCGGCGTACGTGAACGGTCGGGCCGGGGAGGACGCGGCGGCGATGTACGGTGACGGGTTCCTGCTGGAGGAGATGCTGTCGCAGGTGTCGGCGGTCGTCTCCGAACAGTAACCCTCTTAACCCGCGCGGTCGCACGCGGATGCATGCACGTGCTGGTGACGGGTGGGGCGAACGGCATCGGCCGGGCCGCCGTCGACATGCTGCTCGACGACGGCCACGACGTGAGCGTGCTGGACGTGGACGACGACGCGCTGGACGGGATGCCGGACGCCGTGGAGACGGTGCAGGGTGACGTGGCCGACCCGGACCGCGTGCAGGCGGCCGTCGGCGACGCGCCGTGGGACGTGGTGGTGAACGACGCCGGGTTCCAGCGCCGCGGCGCCGTGGAGGACATGGACATGGAGACGGTGCGGCAGCATTTCGAAACGAACGTGTTCGGGCTGCTGCACGTGACGAAGGCGGCGCTCCCGGCGCTGCACGACAGCGGCGGCCGCGTGGTCAACGTCTCGTCGCTGGCCGGTGTGGCGGCGGCGCCGACGTGGGGGCCCTACGCCGCGTCGAAGCACGCGGTCGAGGCGCTCAGCGATGCGATGCGGATGGAGCTGCGGCCGTACGGTGTGGACGTGGTGACGGTGGCGCCCGGGGCGGTGGCGACCGGGTTCAACCGGCGCGGGCTGGCCCACCTGGAGACGTTCCTGCCGGGGTCGCGGTACGCGGACCGGTACCGGCGGCTGCTTGACGGTAGGATGGACGGGATGGCGCCGGACCGGGCCGGCCGGGTGGTGGTGCGGGCGGCGACCGAGGCGGCGCCGCGGCCGCGGTACCCGGTGCCGTGGTGGTCGGGGCTGGTGCCGCTGGTGCGGGCGGTGCTGCCCGCCGGGGTGTGGGACCGTGTCGTCGGGGGGCGAGACGGATGGACGTAGTCGTGACGCCGACCGCGGCGCACCTGGACCTGGACGCCACGACGCTGCAGCCGCACCCGGACAACGACAGCCGGGTGTTCCCGGACGGGGAGGTGTACGTCGCGGTGCCGGGCGTGGCCGGGATGGACGCGGCGGCAGTGGTCCATGCCGGGGCGCCGCACCCGAACCGGGGTCTCGCCTACCTGCACGGCGTCCTGGGGCTGCTGCGGGAGCACGGTGTTGAGACGACCGTGTGCTTCACGTACATGCCGTACAGCCGGCAGGACGGATCGTTCCACGGGGCGGCGACGTCTGCCCGCCACCTGCTGGAGACGCTGACGGCCGCCTACCCGGTGCAGCGGGTGGTGGGGGTGGACGCGCACTTCGCGCACCGGGACTGGGTGCCGCCGGTCTACGAGGACGTGTCGGCGATGCCGCTGCTGCGGGACGCCACCGGGATGGACGACCCGGTCGTGGTCGGGGCGGACGCCGGAGCGGCGGCGCGGTACGGGGTGGAGGCGTTCGAGAAGACGCGGCGGAGCGCGACCGACGTGGCGCTGTCCGGGGCGGTCGACGTGGCCGGCCGG
>CAZAFX010000040.1:7672-8545 GCA_964484895.1 uncultured archaeon
CTACCGACGGCTACTAGCGACGTTTTTCTCCCCCCGGGCGGGACGTGCTGGTGGTGGACGACCTCATCGGGACCGGGCACACGATGGCGGCGGCGTACGACCGGCTGCAGGCGCAGGGCGCGGAGCGGGTGGAGGCGGCGGCCGTCCACGGCGTGCAGCAGGACGGCGTCGCGCGGGTCCGGGACCGGTTCGACGCGCTCCACCTGGCGAACACTGTGGACCGCGACGCCGCGTCGGTGGACGTGGCACCGCTGGTGCGCGACGCCATCCGCCAGTGATTTAAGCCCTGCCGCGCCCCTCGCGGGTATGGGGCGGGATGCGTCGTTCGGCTACGTGACACCGGAGAACCTGTCCCTGTTCACGGACCTGTACGAGCTGACGATGCTGCAGGGCTACCATAGCGCGGGGCATGCGCCGGACGCGGTGTTCGACCTGTTCGTCCGCGACCTGCCGCCGGACCGCGGCTACCTCGTGGCCGCGGGCCTCGAGCAGGTGGTCGCCTACCTCGAGGACGTGACGTTCACCGACCGCTGCATCGGGTACCTCGCGGAGCAGGGGTTCGACGATGCGTTCCTCGACTGGCTGGCCGGATTCGACTTCTCCGGCGATGTGCGGGCGGTACCGGAGGGCACGGTCGTCTTCCCGGACGAACCCGTCATCGAGGTCGCGGCGCCGCTGCCAGAGGCCCAGCTGATCGAGACGATGGCCATCAACCAAGTCGCGTTCCACACCCTGGTGGCGACCAAGGCGGCACGGACGGCGGACGTGGTGCGGCGGCGCGGTGACGACCAGTCACTGGTGGACTTCGGCTCCCGCCGCGCGCACGGTACCGACGCCGGCGTCAAGGCGGCGCGCGCCGCCTACATCGGCGGG
>CAZAFX010000040.1:8555-9761 GCA_964484895.1 uncultured archaeon
ACGGCACGTCCAACGTGGCGGCGGGCGAGGCGTTCGACATCCCGGTCTCCGGGACGATGGCGCACTCGTGGGTGCAGAGCTTCGACTCGGAGCGGGCGGCGTTCGAGGCGTACGTGGACGTGTACGGCGAGGACAGCATCCTGCTCATCGACACGTACGACACGGTCCAGGGCGCGGCGACCGCCCAGCAGGTGGCGGACGAGCACGGCCCGATCCGCGGCGTGCGCATCGACTCCGGTGACCTCACCGCCCTGTCCCGCGAGGTCCGAGACATCGTCGACTGCGGCGTGTTCGTCTCCTCCGGCCTCGACGAGTACGCCGTCCGCGACTTCCTCGCCGGCGATGGCGTCGCGGACGGGTTCGGCGTCGGCACCAGCCTTGTCACGAGCCGGGACGCGCCGGCGCTGGACGCGGTCTACAAGCTTGTGGCGGTCGAGGAGGACGGCGCACTGCGGCCGTCGATGAAGCTGTCCCAGGGCAAGGTCACCTACCCCGGCCGGAAGCAGGTGTGGCGCACCCGGGACGGCGGGACCTTCGCCGGCGACACCATCGCGCGGCGGACGGAGGACCGCGATGGGGAGCAGCTGCTGCAGCCGGTCGTCCAGGACGGCGCGGTGTGCAGGGAGCTGCCGGGCCTTGACGCGGCCCGGGAGCGGCGGCGCGCACAGGTCGTACAGCTGCCGGATGGCGTCCGCCGCATAGAGGACCCGGACGCCTACCCGGTCACCGTCTCCGACGGTCTCGCGGCGGTGGCGGACCGGGTCGCGGCGCGGCTGGAGCGGTAGGCTCTTCAATCTTGCGCCGCAGGAGCGCGTATGACCGAACTGCGGTACCTCCCGGACGCGGACGATGTGACCAGCTTCGACGCGACCGTGACGGAGGCGGGCGATGGCTACGTGGTGCTGGACGGCACCTACTTCTACCCGGAGGGCGGCGGCCAGCCCGCTGACACCGGCCAGCTGTCGTGGGACGGCGGCGCCGCCACGGTGGTGGACGTGCAGAAGGACGGCGGCGTGGTCCGGCACGTGCTCGACGAGGTCGAGGGCGACATGCCGGACGAGGGCGCGACGGTGCACGGCGCGGTGGATGCGGAGCGGCGGGAGCGGCACCGGCGGATGCACACCGCCCAGCACGTGGTGTCGAAGGTGGTGCTGGACCGGTACGGGGCGGAGACGGCGGGGAACCAGATCCACGCTGACCGGTCGC
>CAZAFX010000041.1:0-993 GCA_964484895.1 uncultured archaeon
ATATGGACCGAGACCACTACCTTGTCGAACCGTTACAGCGGGAGAAACGACGGATCCATACGGATATCATAGACAGGCATCTCCAGGGGCCGGGCGAGAAGGTCCTCAAGACCGACCTGTACGAGGAGGCCTACGGCGAAGACGCCTGTATCGATGCGCTGAAATGTCATTTCGGCGAGGTGCACGGAATCGACCTGGATCCGGAGACCGTCAGTCATGCACGAGAACGGTTCCCGGGGGCCAGTCTATCATGCGGCGATGTACGAGCGCTGCAATATCCTGACGATACGTTCGACGCGATACTCTCCACATCAACACTCGATAACATGGATTCCGGCATCGAGACTGCTGTAGAAGAGCTTTCACGGGTGCTTGCGCCCGGGGGACGCATCGTGTTGACTCTGGACAACCCCCATAATATCCTCTACATGCTTTTCCGCCGGCTCGATGCACTCCTCGGATACCATGACTTCCGGATGGGGGAGACGCGTAATCTGCCGGAAACTGTGTCAATCATGCAAGCGAACGGGTTCAGCGTCACCGGCCTGTTCCCGGTCATGTGCTTCTTTCCAGGAAGCAACGCGGTACTAAAGGTTGCCGCAAAGAGCATGTTGGTCGACACTGTAAGGGCGCTCAGATATCTGAAGCGGAATGGAGGAAACATCAGGAACGGATGGTTTTTCGGAGTCGCCGCAATCCGGCAGTAGCGCCTCTGAAGGAAGGTGGTCGCCCTCTCCTGGTGGCGACCGTCCGCCTGTCTGGCGCCCAGGAGGAGGACCGACGCTATGCCGTGTCCGCTGAGGGGGATTGGTGTACACACGGATACAGCCGTCCCCGACGCGCCGGTCTGGCCGGTGACGACAGCTGCCGGCCGGCAGTCTCACCGACACCCGGGAGGTCAGCCGCCTGAGGGACGGCGCACGGCACCCGCGGAAGGGCCGGCGGCTTACCCTCCGCCAAATCAGTTATTTAAACCACGTCCGCTAACCCACA